>JBFHGY010000425.1:0-3689 GCA_041582905.1 Crocinitomicaceae bacterium
CATCGAAAAACGATGGTATTTACGCGGAATGAAGAACATGGCAAATGGGCTCCTGAGTGCATTCAAACTCGGTGACAGCATCAAAGCGACTTTTATCAAACAATAGAATCATTACTTTTAAGGCATGTGTGGAATAACTGGATTTATTGATTTCAACAAGCAATCTTCTCAAGAAGACCTTACACGAATGACTACGTCACTGGCGCATCGAGGTCCGGATGGCGACGGAATTGAGTTACTCGATGGTCCGCACGCTCAAATTGGTTTGGGCCACCGCCGACTAGCCATCCTTGATTTATCCGATCATGGGAAACAACCCATGCGCTTCGAACATTTGTGGATTTGCTTCAACGGTGAGATTTATAATTTTCAGGAAATCAAGAAGGAATTGACCCAGTTGGGACATCATTTTACAGGATCGTCTGACACGGAAATGATCTTGCATGCCTACCTGGAATGGGGAAATCAGTGTGTCGATCGATTCATTGGTATGTTTGCCATTGTCATTTATGACACCAAGGATCAACGCGTATTCTGTCTACGTGATCGCGCTGGTGTGAAACCATTTTACTATTACTGGAAAGATGGTTTATTTCTGTTTGCTTCTGAATTAAAGGCATTTCACCAGCATCCGCGTTTTCACAAAGAGATCGAACCGAGTGCCGTGGCGGCCTTCATGCAATATGGAAACGTTCCTACGCCGCACTGCATCTTCAAACACTGTAAAAAATTAATGCCCGGTCACTCGATGACCATTACGCTGGCGAACAAGCAACTTGTTGAGGAGAAATATTGGGATGTGTACGACGCGTACAATCAACCCAAGTTGACACTTTCCTACGAAGAAGCAAAGTCCGAAACCGAAAAGATTCTTCAATCGGCTTTTGAGTACCGCATGGTTTCCGATGTTCCCGTGGGTGTATTTTTAAGTGGAGGATTTGATAGTGTTTCGGTGGCATCCCTCTTGCAAAAAGACCGTACCGAACGACTCAAAACATACACCATTGGAGTTCCCGATATTGGATTGAACGAAGCGCCTTACGCGAAAGAAATCGCGGAGCACCTCGGGACGGATCACACGGAATTTACCTGTACACAAAAGGAAGCGCTGGAGATGATTGAAGACTTGCCCTTCAATTTCGATGAACCTTTCGCCGATTCCTCAGCGATTCCAACAACATTGGTGAGTAAAATGGCGCGAAAGGATGTGACTGTTGCATTAAGCGCAGATGCAGGAGATGAAATTTTCGCAGGGTACAATCGCTATGATTACATGCAGCGTTATGGAGCTAAATTGAGTAAAATCCCTGGATTCACTCGGAAATTGGCCGCTGCTACCATGAACAAAGTCCCTTCGAATTGGCTACCTATTCTGAAAAACAAATACAACTTTCATAATCGTTACGAAAAGCTGAAAATGGTGCTACGCGATCCATCCGATCATAACATCATGCTCAGTTTGAGTCAGCAATTCACGGACGATCAGATGAAAAAAATGATGAAGGCGGAATATGAAATCCTTCAAACGGCCTATGAAAATGATGCCTTGGATCGTACGACCAACTCCACGCTTGGCTACATGATGGCCGTCGATTATCAAACCTATCTCGTAGATGATATTTTACAAAAGGTAGACAGAGCGACTATGACGGTGAGTTTGGAAGGTCGCGAGCCTTTTTTGGATCAACGTATTATTGAATTTGCCGCACGCCTTCCGGATGAATATAAATACCACAATGGCGTGAAAAAGCGCATTCTTCGCGATATTGTTCATCAATATGTTCCAAAGGAAATGATGGATCGACCTAAAATGGGCTTCGCCATTCCTATTGCTGATTGGATGTTGAATGAGTTGCGACCGTTAGTAGAAGAGTTTATCTCTGAAAAGAACATCAAAGAGCAGGGATTGTTGAACTGGGAAGAAGTTTCCAAGCTGAAAACAGCCTTTTTCCTTGGGAAGAAAGAATACGATTTCAAAATTTGGTACTTGTTGATGTTCCAGATGTGGTATGCGAAGTGGATGGCTTCGACTCCGCTCAGCCACCACTCGTAGTGACTCTAATTTGTTACCATTCTCGTTGATTCTGATTAACCGCCACAATTTCTGATCAGCCACCACTCCCATTGACTTTAATTAGTCACCATTCTCGTTGATTCTGATTAGTGATCACGGCTCCGCTCAGTCAGCACACGATTAAGCTCTGCCGTCTTTAGATCTAGCTAAATGAGCATTAGGTTGCACTTCGTCTTCGGGAGCAATGAGCCGAGGGTTGAGCGGAGCCAAAACCCGAAATTAGGACTACAGAATTCCTTACACCATCGCGAAAATTCCTAAAATCTATCTAGAGATAGCGTCCAACACATCAACGAGATTCATTATATTTGCTCGACTTCAAACTTGAGTACATGAAATACAAACGCATACTCCTCAAACTCAGTGGAGAATCTCTCATGGGTGACAAAGCCTTTGGAATTGACAACAACCGTTTGGCTTCCTACGCTGATCAAATCAAAGAAATTTCCGATTTAGGAGTAGAAGTAGCCATCGTTATCGGAGGAGGAAATATTTTCCGCGGTGTTCAAGCAGAAGAAGGAGGAATGGACCGCACACATGGTGATTACATGGGGATGTTGGCCACTATGATTAACTCCATGGCTTTGCAGGCAGCACTCGAATCGAAAGGGGTACAAACACGACTTCAATCGGCGATTGAAATGAAAGAAATTGCGGAGCCTTACGTTCGACGTAGAGCAACTCGCCACCTCGAAAAAGGTCGTGTAGTGATTTTTGGAGCTGGAACTGGAAATCCGTATTTTACAACAGACTCAGCTGCTTCACTGCGTGCCATTGAGATGGACGTAGAAGTAATTTTGAAAGGTACACGCGTGGATGGTGTTTATTCGGCTGACCCCGAAAAAGATCCAAACGCAACAAAATACGACATGATCAGTTTTGATGATGTCTATGGAAATGGATTGAAAGTTATGGACATGACGGCGTTTACCTTGTGTAAGGAAAATGATTTACCTATCATCGTGTTCGATATGGATACACCTGGAAACTTACTGAAAGTAATGAAGGGAGACCAAGTTGGCACAATTGTTCGTAACTAATCACTGTAAAGAAAAATAACATGACAGAAGAATTAAATCTTATATACGACGAGTTCAAATCATCGAATAGCAAATCGATTGATCACTTGAAAAGTGAATTGTTGAAAATTCGCGCTGGAAAAGCTTCTCCGGCAATGCTTCAAGGCGTAATGGTAGATTATTATGGTTCTCCTACTCCACTTCAGCAGGTAGCAAACGTCAACACGATGGATGCCCGAACGATTACTGTTCAGCCATGGGAGAAATCATTGTTAGATGAAATCATGCGTGGAATTATCAATGCGAACTTAGGTTTTGCACCACAAAGCAATGGTGAATCCTTGATTATTTCTGTTCCTCCATTGACGGAAGAACGTCGTCGTGATTTGGTAAAACGTGCCAAAGCAGAAGGCGAAAATGCCAAGGTGGCGATTCGTAACAACCGTAAGGATGCGATGGACATGATCAAAGGATTGAAAGACGACGGTTTACCTGAAGACATGCAAAAAGATGGTGAGAATGAAGTTCAAAACATTACGAATTCCTTCTCGAATAATATCGATGACCTCATCAAAGAGAAAGAAAAAGATATCATG
>JBFHGY010000426.1:0-3674 GCA_041582905.1 Crocinitomicaceae bacterium
ACCATTGAGATGATTCTTTTTAATGAAATCAACGGAAAATCCAGAACGAGAACTGTTCCCTTTTCTTCTTTTGAAACCCGTTTCAAGAAAGAAAACCACATCCTTTTTGGTCAACAACGGATTGTTGATGTGTTTGATAAAGATCAGAAAGTTACTTCACTCAACATCGACAAAACCGCTTGGTGTCGACATCCCGAGGTGGAAATGCTCATCTCAGAGTTAAAAAAGTGTGAAAATGAATGAATTTCAAGGTATTTACCATGGTAATTATTATTTTTGAGTCATATTCTAACTGACACCCATGAAACGTATGGACTTTCTCAAAACAGCAGGCTTGGGGGCGCTATCCATTCCGTTGATGGCTTCCCTTCAGAAGCTCGGACGCTTTACGGACACTTTCGAAGAGACGAAAAAAATGCCTGTACTCTTCCTTGGACATGGATCTCCGATGAACGCCATCGAAGACAATGAATTCGTCCAAGGCTTTAAAAAACAAGGGGAAAGTTTAGAAACACCGAATGCAATTTTGGTGGTTTCCGCGCATTGGGAAACGAAAGGAACCTTCGTTACTGCAATGGAAAATCCACGCACCATCCATGACTTCGGGGGATTTCCTCAAGAACTTTTCGACGTTCAGTATCCTGCACCGGGGCACCCTGAATTTGCGAAAGAACTCGCTGAATTAATCGAACCGAAAGGCACTGTTCAGCTCGACGATCAATGGGGACTTGATCACGGTTCATGGTCCGTAGTGAAACATTTATTTCCAGATGCAGACGTTCCTGTGCTTCAATTGAGTTTGGACTACAGTCTTTCTGCTGCCGATCATTATGCGCTTGCTGAGCAATTAAAAAGTTTGAGAAAAAAGGGAGTCCTTATTGTTGGAAGTGGCAATATGGTACATAATCTCAGACGCGTCGATTTTAGTAAAATCAACGAGCATTATGGCTACGATTGGGCAATAGAAGCGAATGAAAAGATGAAAGAATGGATTTTGGCAGATAACCACCAATCGCTCATTGACTTCAAAAAACAAGGTACTGCCTTTGATTTGGCCATTCCAACGGCAGAACACTATTTGCCTTTGCTGTATTCTATAGCCTTGAAAGAAGACCAAGACGAAGTGATACTTTTTAATGATCAACCCATTGCTGGATCGTTAACCATGACAAGTGTCCGTATTGGTTGACCTTCAGACACCGTAAAACTTGACTCTCTCAAAGAAAATACCTACTTTCTTTGAATGGAAAACAAGGACAAGCAATCTTTCAATTTAACTCCCAAGAAGCTTTTTATCTTCGATGGTGTTGGAGCACTTATCTCTGCTTTTATGCTAGGTGTTCTTTGGGTACGCTTCGATCACGTAGTTGGAATTCCTACTGATACCTTGTATCTACTGGCTGCCATTCCTATCCTTTTTGCTTTATTCGATCTCATTGCCATCCGACAAATCGTTGCCCAACAAATTCAATTTCTTCGCATTATTGCTTTAGCCAATTTGAGTTATTGTCTTCTATCTCTCGGTTTTGCTTGGCATCATCACGAAACGTTAACCGTGCTCGGTTGGACGTATATCATTGGTGAAGTGATTATTGTCGCTTCACTCGCCTACCTCGAATTGAAACAGGCTAAAAAGCAAAAAGAGCTTTCCCCTCACTGAGAAAGCTCCTTTTTTACGAAAATTACCAAAACAACCTAGTGCTCTCCACAGTGCACTTCGTATGTCGTGGTACCATCAGAGTAGCCACTTGCTTCGATGTCTTCCAAATCATCTCCACAGTACTCTCCAATTTCTACTTCGGCGTTGTTTGCGTCTTCATAGTGACACTCTGCACATTTGTTCTTTTTACATCCTACAAATGCGAACGCTGTAAATGCTACAGCAGCCAAACCGATTTTTGCTACGTTTCTTGTTTTCATCTTGATTGATTTATTTGTTTTTACTTGTTGCTATGTTTAAGTTCCAGGCAAGTCTTGCGTAAACAGATCTTCCTGGGTGTTGTAATTCTATATTCTTTAGGCGCGATAAATGATCGATATACGCCTCATTGAACACGTTCTTCACCCCTATTCCAATTTCTAGCGGCGTGTCCCAATCAACAACCATGTTGACCCCCACATTCATCAATTGATAGGCATCTGAACGTGTTTCAAGATTTGCCACTTGATTTTGCGTGTCGAAGAATCGATGTTGGATTGTGATATCTTTTAGTCGAATTTTGCTCCACTCAACGTGATCTAGCAATACCTGAACAGATGTCGAAATACGATTCTGTGGAATCAATGGAAGGTGTCCCCCCATGCCGTCATCAGAAATCAAATGAGAATACGATGATTCGAGATGGAGCCAGTGCGCGAAGTGTGGATGGTAGTGAATACCCACATCTCCTCCATACAATCGAGCCTCCGAAAGCTGCAAGTATTCGAATACGGGAACACTACCTACCATCGAATCCAAGGGAGAAATAGTGATGTAATTCTGAATGTAATTAAAGAATGGATTGATAATCAATTCGAGGTGCTCGCCACTTAATTCATAGGTGAAATCCACTTGCGTTCCCCGTTCCGATTTCAAGTTGACGTTTCCGATTTCGTACCGCAATGCTCCATGATGTTCTCCAGATGCAGCTAATTCAGACACGTGCGGACTTCGAAACCCTGAGGATGCATTCACCCGGAAGGTATGCATGGATTTTGTGTATACGACACCCGCCGATCCATTTACACTTTGATAGGTTCTGTCGAAATCTCCTGCTAATTCTGAATCGAAAACGGACAAATTTCGGAGGTCATACCGAGCACCCAAAAGCGTCTTCCAATTTCCCTTCTTCCAAGAGAATAAGCCATAAATTCCATTATCTAATTGATTAAAATCGGGAATTAACTCTTCTTCCCATGCTTTTCCATTTCGGTTGATTTGGACTCCACCTTGAATTCCTCCCACCACACGAATGGATGACGCTTTCAAGGATCTATTCGTAATCCATTTCAAATGATACAAGCTGTTATTTAGCATCACGTTGAGCGCTGGAGTAGACACTTTTTCTTCGTATTCCAAAAGCTGATTATACGTCTGCCCGACGAGCAGTGAAACTTGCCCGTTCTTCGTCAACCACTTGTTTTCCACGGATAAAAAATGGCTATTCGTTATTTGCGCTGGAATAATGGTTTGCCTCGATTGATCTGTCACCTGAAATTCAAGCGGGTTGATAATGGAATCGTGCGTGTGTCCAGGGATTCCCACACGATTTCGAGCAAACGCGTAGCGTACATTGAGCAACCACTTATTCTTACTGTATCCGTAGGCTAACTTACCGCCCATTTCATTGAAGCGAGAATTCAGCGCATATTTCCCAGAAGGAAGTTGATAATCCGCGTGATTCGAATAAAGCCCAGCGGCACTGAACCTCCAGTTTTTTCTTGCCACTTTGTAGCTTCCCATGGAAGTCGCTCCATTCGTTACTGACTCGTAGCGTGTTTCTAACTTAATCTCTTGATGATTCTGCGCAGCGTATGGCTCATCGATAAAATAAGCTGTTCCTCCCAAAGCGTCAGCCCCAAACATCAGGGAAGCTGGACCTTTGATAATTTCCACCGAGCCAATTCCAAGCGAGGTAAACACGTTTCCGTGATCTCCTCCCCACTGCTGATTTTCAATACGAAGTCCATTCAAA
>JBFHGY010000427.1:0-3671 GCA_041582905.1 Crocinitomicaceae bacterium
GCATCTTCAGGGAAGGGAAGGCGAATGTCAGCATTTCCAAGGAACCCGTCTGTTACAGAAGTTAAGTCTACAGAGTTTTTGATCCCTACGTTAAGGGCTTCTTTCAGTCCTGCTACTACGTCAGCATTCGAAAGGGCAGGTTTCGTTTCTGTAGTTTCTGTTCCGTCTACAATTACTTCTGCTACATCGTTCAATACATCGCAAGAGGCGAGTGTAAGTGCAGCGACAACTCCTATGGGTATGATTATTTTCTTCATGGTTGATATTTTTTCAAACTTACAAACTATTTTTTCTTGTAAGACAAAAACGATACCAAAGAAAAGCAGAAATCCCTCTCTTTTGTTGAAGAGAGGGATTTCATCGATTAAATGCTATTTCTAGATCGTTATTTCAAGAGATTGATCGATCCGCTAAATTCATAACTCGCATCGTTGTATAAATCTTTTACACGAGCTCTCCAGGTATACATTCCTGTTTGAACAATTTGTCCGTTGTATGTTCCATCCCATCCAACAGAAGGATCATGATTTTCCCAAATGAGTTCTCCCCATCGGTTGAAAATGAACAGGTCGAAATCGTAAACGTCAATACCTTGAATTTGTGCTTTCCAATACTGATTGTGTTCGTCACCATCTGGCGTAAATGCGTTTGGTGCAAAGAACAGAATGTCTTGAACAACACTTAAGTAAAGCGTCAAAGTATCTACACATCCGTGCTCAGTTACCACTGAAAGCGTCACTGGGTATGTTCCTACTTCTTCTGGGAAGTAGAACTTCGGATCAGAAACAGAGCTTGCATCAGGGAAAGAGTAAGGACTGTACCAGCTCCATCCAATTACGTCAACAGAAGAACGATCTTGCATTTGAACGGCTGGTTCAAAAATCGTAGTTGGGTTTGCTGAGAATGTGAAATCTGCAATTGGATTCGGTTTCACTTCAACAATTGATTCCATCGTGTCTGTGTACACACATCCATAGATAGACGTAGTTGTCAAAATCACATCGAAAATTCCTACTTCGTTAAATTGATAATGAGTAGAATCGTTTCCTGTCTCCAATGCAGCACCATCTGGTCCAAACTCCCAATAGGTAGTAGCGATTTCTCCACCGTTTGTTGATGTATTGGTAAATTCGAAATAACCAGGCATACATTTTTCTGGCTCGTCAGGAACGGCAGAAGGCTCAATTGGAGTTGGGAAAGTAATCATCAAGCATCCGTCGTCTGTTGGTGAACCACATGCTTCCGAAAGTGTCACACAGTATTGCGTGTTCGTAAATTCAGGATCTACAGTAATGGTTGTTCCTGTTCCAATCGTTGTTCCATTTTCTGTCCATGTGAATGTATATGGGCTTGAACCTCCTGAACCAACAACAGTAAGCATAATGTCATCTTCTGGACAAATTTGCGTATCTGGTGTTAAGCTTGTGATGGCTAAAGCAGAAGGTTCTCCAATTGTTCCAGTAATGGTAATTACACATCCATTTGCATCTGTTACTGTAACTGTATGTGTGCCTGCAACTAAATCAGTTGCTACGTCTGTTGTAGACGCTGAGTTGTCCCATGAGTACGTATATGGTGCAGTTCCTTGTGTTATATCTACATCGATAATTCCATCATTACCACTGTTACATGTTACATCTGATTGACTTGCAATAACACCAATCATACCCGGTATCTCTGTAACTGTTACCGTAACCACATCTGTACATCCGACGTCAGAAGTGACTGTACAGTTGTACGTTCCAGCTGTGAGTCCTGTTGCTGTTTGGGTTGTTTGCATCAATGGATCATCCCATTGGTACGTAATGTTTCCAAGAGGAGGTGTCATCTCAGCAGTTGCTGTTCCATCATTTCCACCAGGACAAGAAACAACCGTAGTCGAACCAGAGAACGATGCTGGAGTATCACCAACCGTAACGTTTGCTGTCGAGCTACATCCATTTCCATCTGTCATAATAACTTGGTATGTTCCAGCTCCAACGCCAGTTACCGTTTGAGTGGTTGCATTCCCTAGTGTTGGCCAGTCATACGTGTACGTTGGAATACCAGCGAGAGGTGTTGCTGTTACTGTACCTTGGTTAGACGAACAAATATCAGGAGTTGATGAAGCACTTACGGCAGAACTTACTCCAGTAAGAAATGTGGTGTCAGAGTTGGCAACAACTGGGTTATTCGAACATCCTACAGGAAGTGAATTTACCAAGAAGTAACCTGTTGTTCCTGGAAGAACTGGGTTCACCGTTAACGTTCCATTGTTGTATGGTTGCGTTGTGTTATTTGCCGTATTCCCCCAAGCTAAACCATTGTTACCATTCGCACCGTTCACTACTGGGTTAAATGGAATGTTACTAATGGTGTAAGCATTTGTATTCGTTGGAGAGGTCGGTGTCCATTGCTTCGCTTCTGGTGTAAGAATAGACCATTGAGAGTTATTTCGACCAGGAGTAATCGTAGCTGCAGATCCACCTGCATTTTGCACTCCTTGAATGGCCAAACCACCGTTCCATCCAGTGTTCAAGGCTTTATAAGAAATATGGTATTCAATTGTGTTGGACGTTTCATTCACGATCACCGCCATATCCACACAGAATCCTGGAGTTCCAAACGCCGATAAGTTCTTGTATACAACAATAAATTGTCGGTTTGGAGCTGTTCCAATCGTTTGGTAGAAAATCGATCCACCAGGCGATGCTGCTGGGTTGATATCATGGTAGGCTGGCATCATAGAATTGTGAGCCGCTGTAAAACCAACTGCAGGTAACTGTCCCACACCTCCTAAAGCCCAAGGACAATATCCATTTGCGTTGGCAAGGTTGAAGGAAATGACACCGTTGGATCCGATTACACATTGTGTGTAGCTAGATCCGTAAAAGTTAACGCTAAATCCAATTGGAACCGCGCCACTCCAAGAATCATCACTTAGAGATACGGTCGTGGGGCTGGGTAGGACAACTCCTGAAATAGTCCCTGGGTTACAATCTACAATATCAATAGAAGAACCCACACAAACATCGGCATCCGTACCGAGGCAAACCTGAGTTTGACTATTTGAAATTGAAGGGATTAAGATTCCCAAAAGGATAAATAGGAGTTTAAAAGTATCTGTTTTCATCTTTATTTTATTCTTAAATCTGAACAATCGTTCGCTCTAGAGACGTTATACCTCTAACAGAAGTTGCCAAAATTGCGATAAATTTTATCTTTTTTTGAACTTCTGTTAATATAAAAGTCAAAGAAATGAATTTGATGAGAGAGGATAAGAGTCTTTGGAGATCGAATTTAGCCGGATATTGGTATTCCTAACTTCTAAAAAGTAATGAGCTCAACGACGGAATATGCCTGTTTCTTCTTGACAGGAATAACATTTGATGCTGATCCAAAATGGCATTTTTTTTAGGTGTTCTGTCCGATCCTTTTAATCCTATTTGTTAGCTTTGATTTCCTTGGCTAGAATTGTCTTATTAGTTTCTTTTACAGGTGTTTAGTTTGGGTTTGTGCGCTAGTTTTCTGCGGTAAATAAGTACAATCACTGCATTTGAATTAAGAAAGCAACAGAGATAATCTAAAAATACATACATTTGCTCCACTTATTAATATAAACTAATATGTCTAATAAATATCAAGCGGAAATTGATGCGTTCATGGAGAAAGTGAAGGCTTCAAACGGTCAC
>JBFHGY010000428.1:0-3668 GCA_041582905.1 Crocinitomicaceae bacterium
GCAAGCTCCTGGATTCATCCATAACATGTTAAAACGTGGATCATTCTTAACCAAAAGAATGTGCGAGTGTCCACAAATAAATAATTTGGGAGCTCCGTTTTTCTGAAGTTCTTCAAATGCAGGCTTACTGTATTTTCCGGGCTTCCCAGCAATGTGTGTCATCAGTACTTCTACCTCTTCACATTGAAATCGATTGAACTCTGGAAACTCCACACGAACGTCGGTGGCATCAATATTTCCGTAAACTCCGCGTAAAGGTTTGAAGGCGCGCAAATCATCAATAACGGATACATCTCCAACATCTCCTGCGTGCCAAATTTCATCTACTTCCTTAAAATGATCATAGATTTTCGGGTCGATGTACCCATGCGTGTCAGACATCAGTCCTATTCGTTTCATGAAGCTCTTTTTTCTTCTAGGAATTCACTCAGCATAAATACAGAAGCCACCAAGGTGAAACAATAGAGAATGTCTTCCAAAGGAATGGTCCAGATACGAGGTGTCACTTTTTGCAATTCGCTGTACCATACGATAGGAGCTTCGGTCATTCCTCCCGTTAGAATACCATTCATGAGTAAGAACGGCAGCAAGCTGACTAAAAAAGAGATGCCAACAAAGGAATAACGTGGAATACGTAGCCACCAGAATAAGACGATTCCAGAAGAGATCACTACGCTAAAGGTGTACCATCCTGTAGGCTCAAGCAAGGTGAGTATCATTGCAAAAATGGGAAGCCCGAATTGCATAACTCGATTGAATACTTTGAAATTGCTCTTTCGAAAATAGTATTTACAGCATTCGTAAATGAAGGTACAGGCAAAAGGAACCACAATGAAAAAGAGTACCTCTTCTATGGGAAGATTTCCGATGTACCAACCGACCAAATAGTCAGGATTGAATCCCCAAAAACCATGTTCGGTAAAAATGAAATCCCAAACAAGAAAGGGAATAGCCACAATAAGTGAAGCAATGAAGACCGAACGCCATTTTTTGAAATAATGCACCCGACTATCGAAGCTAAGGAGAATAGGGAAGAGTGGAGTTAAGCCATCCAAAAGCAAGTAAAGTCCTTTCATGCTTGAAAGTATTTCCTTGGGACAATCAGCATTCCGAAACATTCACCATCTTCTTTTTCCTGATTTTTGTGATGGATTTTGTGTGCTTTACGAATCGCTCTAAAATAGGCGTTGTTTGTTTTGTCGAACCATTTAAATCGTCGATGAATTAGCACGTCGTGCACCAAAAAGTAGACAACGCCATATAAGGCAATTCCAAATCCGAATCCAATGGAAAAGTTCACTTCGTAGATGAAGCCAAGCATAATGCACAACCATGATGGAATAGCGAAGATCAGAAAGAACAAATCATTCTTTTCAAAAAAGCGTGGAGTAACCTTGTGATGATCTTCGTGAATCTTCCACAAAACTCCATGCATAAGGTACTTGTGTGCCGACCAAGCGGCAAATTCCATCAGACCAAAAGCCAAAATAAGTGCAATGACAAACATCATAATGCTAAGTTAAGAATACCAAAGAAAATAATCCAGATAAAATAAAGAGATTGAGCCGGTTTGTTTTTTGATTTTCCTAGAGAGAAATACACAAAAGAAAACAGTGAAGCAAAGCCAAACCAGCAGACATAGTTCCAAATGGGGATGATTCCGTTTTCCCAATCCCAGAAATCTAATTTCATGGCAACGGGTTCAATCAGCATATCCATTCCTGTACAGAGCGCTCCGGCAATAATCGATTTAACCACAATATTGATCCGAAGAGAGTAAATCAACGAGCTGCTCGCTAACACAACACAGAACCAATTCACACCAATAACTAGCGGAATGTCACCGAATTTTGGACCAAGCGCTGCTCCATATCCGTAATTTCCAAAGAGTAACCCTGTGTGAACGCCAATGTATTCAACGGCAAATCCACCAACGAGGATTAAGATGAACGTGCCGAGCGTTCGGATGTAATGTGTTTCACTGATGAACAGAAGAGATCCAGTTAAAAGAAGGTTCATGTAGCTGAGCTTTGCACCTTCAGGATAGAAAATCATCAGTCCAATTCCGATGACGTGAAAAATCAATAGAATCGCAATGATGATTCGAATGCTTTTCGGACTATGGATGAGGGAAGTACGCATGATCAGGAAATGGCCGTGTGTAATGAATCTCGGACGCGGTCAAAAATAATTTTGAACCATTCGGTGTATTCTTCTGGATGTTCTTTCATGTGATCTGAAAGCTCATTTAAGTCCACATATTTCCAGTCTTCCACTTCGTCAGGATTCAAATTAGGTTCGTCAGTGTATCGCCCGATGAGCACATGGTCTAACTCGTGTTCCGTTAATCCTTGATCCAGTTCTGCTTTGTAAATAAACGAGAAAAGGCGTTTCACAGGAACAGTAAAGCCCATTTCTTCAGAAAGACGTCGTTCTCCAGCTTCTTCAATCGTTTCATTTTTTCTCGGGTGACTACAACAGCTATTTGTCCAAAGTCCACCTGAATGATATTTTGATGAGGCACGCTTTTGCAATAATAATTGGTTGTGATCATTGAAAATAAAGACGGAGAACGCACGATGCAAAAGCCCTTTTTCATGAGCTTCCATCTTTTCCATTTCTCCAATCGCTTCGTCTTGTTCGTTGACAAGAATAACATATTCCATATTAGAGTAAATTCATCGTGTTTCGGACGTATGACTTAGCAAACAAGAGGACTTTTGTGTTGTTCGGTACACGAATTCTGCTTTCGAGAAGATCTTTTGCTGTTTTTCGCTTGATTTTACGCAGTAACTTGGTGTAATACACGTAACTCACATATACTCCAAATCGAGATGACTTCGGAAGTTGCTTTATTCCAATGTAGGCATCATCAAATTCAAGTTGAATTTCCTCCTCGATTCGCTTTTTGTCTTCCAAAGAAAGTCCTGCCATGTCGACACCAGGAAAATACACTCTTCCCAATCCTTGAAAATCATCTTTCATATCACGTAAAAAGTTGATTTTCTGAAAGGCTGATCCCAGTTTCATTGCGTAGGGCTTGAGACGTTGATATTCTTCCTCATTACCGTACACAAACACTTTGAGGCACATCAGTCCAACTACTTCCGCAGAACCGAGAATGTATTCCTCATACGTTGCTTGCGTGTATTCTACGGGATTTAAATCCATACGCATGCTGTGCAGGAACTGATCAATCAATGCATGATCGATATTGTATTTGTTGACTACAATCTGAAATGAATTCAAAATGGGATTGAGCGAAATTTTTCGATCAATGGCCGAGTAGGTAGCATCGATAAACTCGTTCAACAACTGTTCCTTATCTTGCTCATGGAAAGTGTCTACAATTTCATCGGCGAAACGCACAAATCCATAAATACCATGGATGTCATTTCGGATTTTTTTGTCTAAAAATCGCACTCCTGCATAGAACGAAGTGCTATAGGACTTCGTAACGTGCTTAGAAGCTTTGAATGAGTAAGTATCGAAAAGTGCTCTCATGTGGTTTGTATTAGTCGTTTAGCTGCAATCTTTCCGGAGATCAATGCAGGCGGAATTCCTGGTCCAGGAACTGTCAATTGCCCACAGTAAAATACGTTTTTAATTTTAGATTGCATTTTTGGTTTAAGATTAGCTGTTTGGGCTAGCGTATTTGCCAGTCCGTA
>JBFHGY010000429.1:0-3651 GCA_041582905.1 Crocinitomicaceae bacterium
AGCTGGAAGGGAGCAGGGCATTCGATACAGCAGTATCAAGATGTTTGATTACAAGTGGAAAGTTCGACCTTCGAAATGCTCAAAATTATAGCTCGATCATTCAGTTTGGTTCATCAAAGGAAACACCCCTGAAATACAAGACGGAATTCCGATGTATTCAAATGAATCATTCCATTCGTTGGGTATATCCAAAAGGGAAGATGAACTCCATATTCGATTTCTATCATGCCTCAACGTTCAGAGCAAAGTTGCTCAAGATGGGATTAAGAGTCTTGGGAATGCTAAAGTTAGATGTGTTAGTGGCAAAAAAACTGACAGTTCACACTCAATCAAGCGAAGTGCTACAATGCACTGTTTCGGAAGTTCCATTTTCTGATTTTTCGGTATTTATGGGAACGCCAGGTGCAGAGCGCACCGTAATGGTTTCACTATTAAACGGCGGGAAGAATACAGCATTCCTCAAATTCGGATTGTCTTCGCTTTCCCAGTTCAATGTGAGCAGTGAGGGACTTACACTCTTTCGTTTAAATCGAAATGATTGGAAGCATTTGGAAGTTCCAACGGTGAAATCAACAAGGGAAATGGGACTGATTGCGATTTCTAAATTATCTGCACCAAATAAATCTGTTTCGAACTCCTTTCAAAAGGAGCATGCAGAAGCTTTGATCGAAATGGCTGAGCTCTCTAGAACATATCAGATGTTTAGCGATTCTACTTTTGGAGAAGCGATCATGGATAATTGGGTCATCATTAGTCGAAGTGACCAGTCGAAAACGGAACTGGGACAACTTCTGCAGGAATCATATACAGCAATCCCTCACGATTTACACTATAGCGCAGGACTGGCACATGGAGATTTTACTCCATGGAATATGTTCACTGCGAACGACAAACTTTATCTATATGATTGGGAATTGTCCATTCGCAATGCACCAAGCTTTTTTGACTTATTTCATTTTCATTTCCTCTCTGGCATTTTTCTGAATAAGTGGACCTTCAATGAAATCTATACTCAGATCAAATTCACCATTGAATCGCATGAGGAACTGCAATCTGAAATTGAGCGAAGCAAAATTGATATCAAAAAACACCTCGAATTGTATTTACTGTATACGGTCTCACGTAAAATGGCACTAACAGTGGCGTCAGGAGTAGGAGAAGAGTTGTTGGAAAAGAACCTTTCTGTTTGGTTGGATGCCTTCTTGTTTGTTCTTCCAGAAAGAGCGAGTAATCGCGCTGGTTTTATAACTGAATTCGAAGTTTTTCTGAATGGATTCGAGCATGCTTTTTTAAAGTTTAACGCTAAGTCATTAAGACTTCTACCCGAATCATCTGACTTGGATTTGGCCATTGAGCCATCAGCTATTTCGGATACAATTAAGTTTTGCACAAATCATCGATTCGTGAAACGTTCACGTTCGGTTACGAAGTCGTTTATGACAACGGTTGAACTGTTCTTTGAGGATGGTCGCTATTTAAGTATCGACCTTATCCATGATTTCCGAAGAAAATGGAAGCAATTTATGGATGTCCGTGAGCTACTCTGTTTCGCCAGTAAAAATCAGTACGGAATATCTGTACCAGCATTAGAGCACGATCTTGAATACACTTTGCTTTTTTACACATTGAATGGAGCGGATGTCCCGACAAAATACGTCGATTTCTTCGGCAGTGCCCCTAAAAAAGATCAGCTTCGCGCCTTGCGTTATTTTCAAAATAAATATTTGTTGACTCATTCGAGTATAGCGTCCTTGTTAACGTCTTTCAACTTGAATGAATCAGCGTTTGAGCTATATTTCATAAAGGAATCATCATTTAAGCCTATACAATCAGTAAAAGCAAGATGGAACTATTTGGTTGATGTCATCAAAGAAAAAATAGGCAAGCGCGGTTTCATGCTTACGATCAGCGGAGTAGATGGAGTGGGGAAGTCAACTGTGATTGAATTACTGAAGGAGCAACTTGAAGCAAAGTATCGAAAGCAGGTAGTGCTCATGCGCCACAGACCCAAGGTGCTTCCTATCCTGAGTACTTTCAAATATGGAAGTGTAAAGCGCGCAGAGAGCAATGCAACACATTTAACTCCTAACAAGGTTTCAAAGAAGTCAATTGTCGGATCATATCTTCGCTTTTTCTATTACTATCTCGATTACGTACTTGGACAGTTTTACATACATGCACGGTATATATGGGGAGGGAAAATCGTTCTTTACGATCGTTATTATTTTGATATCATCAACCACCCTCAGCGTACGAATTTAGTCGTGAATCGAACCTTTGCAAAGTGGCTATATCGACCAATTATTCAGCCAGAGATGAATATATTTTTGAATGCGTCTCCTGAGGAAATCACAAAGCGTAAACGTGAGCTAACCAAGCAACAGATTACGCAACTATCAAGTAGGTACTTGAGTCTGTTCCGCGAGTTTTCTAGAAAGTACTCATCCGCTCGATACGTCGTTCATCGAAATGATCACCTTTCAACAACTGTTTCTGAAATCCTTCAAGATATCCAACAAATCGCATAATCATGAAAACAATCCTAATAACAGCATACGCCATTAACCCATTTAAAGGTTCCGAGGATGGAACGGGATGGAACATCGTACGAGAAATTGCCACCGAATTCAATGTGATTCTCATTACACGAAAAAACAATATACCCCATCTCGATCGTTATTTCGAAGCAAATAATTCGGATCTAAAAGAAAGAGTGAAATACTACGGATTCGACCTTCCCAATTGGGTGCTCAAACTAAAGAAGCATTCGGGTGCGAAAGGACACGTGGTATATTTCTACCTGTGGCAAAAGAGAATTATCGGATTCCTCAAGAAGCGTTCTTTTGATTTTTCTGCTGCTATGAGTTTAAATTTCCATAGCGATAGTCACCCTCATTTCTTATGGAAGCTTGGAAAACCATGTCTATGGGGACCAATTGGACATCATCCTAAAATTCCCAAATCCTTTGTACTCAAAAGTTTTGGACTTCGGGCCTATTTGGTCGATCGATTCTTTTATCAGGCGAAGTGGTTGATGCGCAATTTCAATCCTTCTTTTCGAAAAGCTGTCCGACGATCGGAGAAAATTTTTGTGATTAACTCATCCATACGATCAGCTATCGGAGCGCCCAAATCAAAAACAATTAACCTTCCAGCGGTGGGCGCGAATATGGTTGATTCATCTAGAAGAGATGATCGAACATCATTCACTGTACTCTGTGCAGGTCGCTTTCATTTCATGAAAGGCTTTGATGTAGCGATTCGCTCATTTTTCTCCTTTGTTCAGCATTTACCAAGCTATGAAAGAGACCAGGCAAGATTGATCTTGGTTGGCAAAGGTCCGGAGAAGAAAAGGCTACAGAAAATCGCATCCGAGTCAGAGTATAGTGAATATATAACATGGATCGAATGGGTAGACCACAGTGAAATGGATCAATTGTATCAGGATTCCGATATCTTTCTTTTTCCTTCTCATGAAGGTGCGGGCATGGTTGTGCCAGAGGCGATGAGCCATGGGTTACCCGTACTTACCTTCGATAATGTGGGACCAGGAGAGTTGGTAGGAATGAAAGAGTTGACGGTCGCCTACGGCAATTACGAGGAATGTACTACCCACTTTGCGAGTAAATTGTTGGAACTTTACTTGGATCG
>JBFHGY010000430.1:0-3647 GCA_041582905.1 Crocinitomicaceae bacterium
CAATCAAGAAATAATGGAATTAAAAATTACCAAAGCGCTTTTGGAAAATGCTGAAGCGCTTTTCGGAACAACAATAGACGAATCAACGATTCAATTTCAAAAAACGCGTAAAGATGTAGAAGGAGACCTTACCTTGGTTACTTTTCCTTTTGTAAAGATCTTGCGTTGTTCTCCTGTAGATGCTGGAAATAAAATTGGGGCTTTCCTAACTGAAAACATTGAGGAAATTGCTTCCTACGAAGCCATCAATGGGTTCTTAAACCTTGTTTTAACAGACGCGTATTGGATTAAGCAATTGAGTGGAGTCGCAAATACGGACAAGTTCGGATTTAGTGAGCCTAACTCAAAGCCAACGGTTATGGTGGAATATTCTTCACCAAACACCAATAAGCCGCTTCACCTTGGACACTTGAGAAACAATTTCTTGGGATACTCCGTGGCTGAAATTCTCAAAGCGAATGGTCATAAAGTGGTAAAAACTCAGATCATCAACGACAGAGGGATCCATATTTGTAAAAGTATGTTGGCGTGGGAGCGTTTTTCTCCATTAGATGAAAATGGAAAGCGTGAAACACCAGAATCAACTGGAATGAAAGGTGATAAACTGGTTGGGAAATACTACGTGATTTTCGATCAGGAAATGAACACCGAAGCCAAAGAGATTATCGCATCCTGGAATACTGGAAATTTTGATGGTTTCGATGATGATGTTGTTGCTGAAGTAAAGAAATTGATCGCTTCAAAAGCGGATAAAGACGAAAAAGCCATCGCTGGAATTGATAGTAAAATCAAAGAATTGGCGAAAAACCAAACTTCACTCATGAACGATGCGAAAGAGATGCTCGTGAAGTGGGAGGGAAGAGATCCTCAGGTGTATTTGTTGTGGACAACAATGAATAACTGGGTGTACGCAGGATTCGATGAAACCTATAAAGCGATGGGTGTTGACTTCGATAAGTTGTACTACGAGTCAGATACGTTCTTACTCGGAAAAGATTTGGTCGCTGATGGATTGTCAAAAGGTATTTTCTTTAAAAAGGAAGATGGTTCAGTATGGATCGACCTTACCGATGAAGGTCTCGACGAAAAATTAGTGCTTCGTTCGGATGGTACAGCGGTCTATATGACGCAGGATCTAGGAACGGCGGTTGATCGTTACAACGATTATTCAGACTTGGAGGGAATCATTTACACGGTAGGTAACGAACAAGATTACCACTTTAAAGTTTTATTCCTCATCTTGAAAAAATTGGGGTACACGTGGGCAGATAATTGTCATCACCTTTCATACGGAATGGTTGAACTTCCTAAAGGAATGGGAAGAATGAAATCTCGTGAGGGAACTGTAGTAGATGCTGATGATTTGATGGAAAGTATCGTTGAATCTGCGAAAGAAATGACGCAAGAGCGTGGACACATCGAAGGAATGTCTGAAGAAGAGAAGGGTTCTCTATATGAATTGATTGGTTTGGGCGGACTGAAGTACTACCTATTGAAGGTAGACCCGAAGAAGAAATTGGTATTCAATCCAAACGAATCCATTGAATTGAATGGAAATACAGGGCCATTTATTCAGTACACACATGCTCGAATTAAGTCTCTTTTGGCTAAAGCCGAAGTTGCAGGTGCTTTGAATGGAGTTTCAGCCTTGCTTCCCGAAGAGAAATCAATTGTCAAGCAGTTGGTTGAATTCGAAAATGTGGTAAGCGAAGCAGGAGCTAACCATTCACCAGCGTTGATTGCTAACTATGCATACGAATTGGTAAAGCAATACAACCATTTCTATCAGAGTGTGACCATCTTGAAAGAAGAAAATGCTGAGCTTCGAGCAATGCGTTTGTTGTTGAGTGAGAATGTAGCGAAAGTGATTTCATTGGCTATGCGTTTGCTTGGAGTACAGGTACCAGAAAGAATGTAAGAACATGAGTTCACAGATAGAAGAAGGATACGAATGGGTGAAGAAAGTCTTTAACTTTATGCGTTTGTCGTATGAAAAGGAAGATAGCCAACTGATCCATGAATCCATTGAGAAGGCGATTGTCTTTCGAGGAACCAATTTTTGGATTCTCATTTTTGCCATTTTTATCGCTTCGGTAGGATTGAACATGAATTCTACAGCTGTGGTCATTGGAGCCATGCTTATTTCTCCACTCATGGGGCCGATCAACGGAATCGGGTACAGCGTCGCGACGTATAATTTTGATTTGCTCAAGCGATCATTGAAGAATTATAGCTTTGCGGTGTTGGGTGGACTTTCAGCTTCGACGATTTATTTTTATCTATCTCCAATTCACGCTGAGCATTCGGAATTATTGGCGCGAACAAGCCCAACGATTTACGACGTTTTCATCGCTATGTTCGGTGGATTGGCAGGAATTGTTGCCATCTGTAGTAAGAATAAAGGGAACGTAATTCCAGGTGTGGCGATTGCAACCGCTTTGATGCCGCCTTTGTGTACGGCTGGATATGGAATTGCTGAAGGAAACATGAATTTCTTCTTGGGTGCGATGTACTTGTTCTTGATTAACTCGGTATTCATTGCGCTTTCAGCGATGCTGGTGTCGCAAGTGTTGAAGCTTCCGAAAAGAAGTTTTTTGCTCTCACGCGAAATCAAGAATACAAACATTTTGGTAGGTATTGTGATTCTTCTAACCGTAATTCCAAGTGTTTATTTGGGTTTCACTCTTGTTCGAAAAGAGAAATTCATCAAAGCTGCAGAAGATTTTGTGGTAGAAGTAAGTGATTGGGAAGGAAATTACTTGTTGAAGGATGAAGTGAATGGAGATCTGAGAACAATTAAACTGGCGTATGTCGGAAATGAAATCGATAAAGTTTCGCTACAACGTCTTAGAGAAAAAGCGAAAGATCGAGGGCTGAAAGATGCGAAAATCACGGTTGAGCAAGGTTTCCAGTCTGGATTAATGGAGTCAGATCGAAATAACAAGAAGCAAATTGAGCGACTTCAATCGGAGGTAGTGCACGTGCGCGAAACGATTCAATTGAGTGAATTGAAATTGGATAGTTTGTCTCGCATTCCCAACGAAGGAAAAGATTTGTTGAAAGAAATCAACGCGTTCTTACCACAAATAAAGGGTTGTTCGATTAGTTCCTCTCCATATTTCTCTGTCGATTCAGATCAAGAACAATCAGTACCATCAGTGTTGTTGGCGCATGATAAAGAAATTTCTGAAACAGAAAGAGAAGGAATTCGCCGTTGGCTGAAGCAAAAACTAAAGGTGGATTACGTCATTCTTAACTTCCGACGTCTGTAATTCCACAATTTCAAAAGGAGAAATACATTCAGTATAAAACTGAAAAAGAGAAGGGAATACGTTCCCACTACCGTCCATCTGTCGTTAGCGATAAAGGCAGATGTAGGGTCTGACGTGCCAAAAAATCCAAGGGAGTAATTCGCACCAGAAGCGGGTTCATTGTAGTTCGGGTTTCGGTCTGCAACAGATGGGTTCAATAGGTTATCCGTTTCTAAAGGTAGATTTGAGAATTCGTTAGAACCCATCTGTTGCGCCGGACCAAAAACCGAGACAATTAAAAAAAAGAAAAATGTCAAGGTTCGAAACATATATGAGTAGTATAGTTCGTACTCATAAGAACGCACCTCACTTTTCATTGGTTGGAAAAAAGTGAAA
>JBFHGY010000431.1:0-3625 GCA_041582905.1 Crocinitomicaceae bacterium
ATGTTGGAGTAGGTAGATTACCTACGGTGCTGCTGCGCGGTGTTGGACAGTTGGATTTTCGAATTGCTGGATACAAAAACCGAGGGCTTCGATTACACTTCGGCTGCGCTCAGCGTCCGCGTTAAGAGACCATATAAAGCAATAAATGGCAGTATTTCCTCCAACTTTTGGCAATCAGAATTCAGATCGATGGATGCTACAACCGAGGGCTTCGACTCCATTTTGACAGGCTCAATGCATCGCGCTCAACCTCCGTTTTGAAAGCTCATTCCGTGCTTTGGAAGCGCCGCGTTCAGCGTCTGAGGCTAATTAAAATCCCAACAACTCTCCCAACGCCTTTTCGATCTTCTCTCCATTCGGGAGAAGTGTCGCTTCGAGGGCTGAATTCAACGGAATGGCCGGCGTATCCACAGAACCAACGATTGAAACGGGTGCGTCAAGGTATTTGAAGTTATCTCGTTGGATACGTCCTGCTAATCCAAGCGTAAATGATGCTTCAACAGACTCTTCAGTTACCAACATTACTTTGCTGTGCTTTTGAGCAGCTTCATTCATCGCATCATGATCGAGTGGATTCAAGGTTCTCAAGTCAATAATCTCCACTTTTCCTTCGTACGCTTTCGCTGCCTCCAACGACCAATACACTCCTCTACCGTAGGTAATAATGGCACAGCTTTCACCTTTTTGAATCGCATCTGCATTCGCTTCAATCACTGTTCGCGCCTTTCCGAAAGGAATTACATATTCTTCATCTGGCTCCACCGACATCGCACCTTCCGTACCCTTGATCTTGGACCAATACAATCCTTTATGCTCCAAAATCACTACTGGATTCGGATCATAGAATGATGATTTCATCAATCCTTTTAAATCCGCTCCCGTTGATGGATAAGCCACTTTAATTCCGCGAATATTCGTCAATACAGACTCAACACTCGATGAATGGTACGGCCCTCCTGAACCATAGGCTCCAATTGGAACACGAACGATACAACCCACTGGCCATTTTCCATTTGATAGGTAGTAGGAACGACTTACTTCCGTAAACAACTGATTCAGTCCTGGCCAAATGTAATCGGCGAACTGCACCTCAACGATTGGCTTCAACCCAACAGCTGACATTCCAACGGTTGAACCAATGATAAACGCTTCTTGAATAGGTGTATTAAACACACGATCATCTCCAAACTTTTGAGCCAGCGTAGCTGCTTCACGGAACACTCCTCCCAATCGTCCTCCAACATCTTGCCCATACAACAATGCTTCCGGATGTTTCTCCATCAACTCACGTACAGCAAACAAGGCAGAATCCACCATAACAGTCTTTTTCTTCCCTGCTGGAGAGCGCTCACCTTTTTCTTCTGTGATTGGAGTTGGAGCGAAAATATGATCTTGCAAAGAGTCCAAACTTGGCTCTTCTGCATTTAACGCTTTATCGTAATCGGCATCCACCAACTTTCGTGTATCTGCCTCAATATTGATCACTTCAGCTAAATCGACTCCTGCAGCCTCCAAGTGTTGCTTCAACTTTGGATAAGGATCGTCTTTTGCCGCTTCAGACAAGTCGTCGCGGTACCATTCTTTTCTCACACCTGAAGTATGATGTCCAAGCAATGGAACTTTTGCATGAATAATAAATGGACGTCTTTCTTTACGAACGATCTCAAACACCTCTTTCACCGTTTGAAACGACTCATCGAAATTACTTCCGTCAATCGTGCGCACGTCGAGTCCGTTGAACCCTTTTGCATACGTGCTAATATCTTGTGCTCGTGTTTCTGCGGCATTTGCTGAGATATCCCATCCATTATCTTGTACCAAATACACAATTGGATATTGCTTCAACGCGGCCATTTGAAACGCTTCCGACACTTCACCTTCCGTACAACTAGCATCTCCGAGAGAACAAACCACTACAGGATTTTCACCTCCGAAATCTTCGGCTAACCCTTGTTTTTCTTTGTACTGAACACCCATTGCAACCCCTGTTGTAGGAATTGCCTGCATCCCTGTAGCAGAAGACTGGTGAATAATTTTTGGCATATCATCGCGCTTCAACGAAGGATGCGAATAATATGTTCTTCCTCCAGAAAATGGATCATCCTTCTTCGCAAACACTTGCAGCATGAGCTCGTATGGCGTCATTCCAATTCCCAACAAAATAGAATCGTCACGGTAATAAGGAGACACCCAATCTTGCGGTTTTAATTGCATTCCGACAGCCAACTGAATGGCTTCATGTCCACGAGATGTAGCGTGTACGTACTTCGACGTTACTTCCTTATTCTCTTCGTACTTTTCCGCCATAGTTTTGGCAGTGCACATCAGTTTAAAGCCTTCTAACAAGGTTTCCTTTGATGTTGTACCTTCCATTTTATCTGTATTAGCAGTCGATGATGCCATAGTAAAAACCGTCTTTTTTTGAGCGTCAAATATACGGAATTAAGGCTAGTTTCAGTAGAAATCAGTTGAGAATCCCACTAGAAATATTCCTATATTCGTTGCATAAATGATGATAAACTAGATGATCTCGGAACGCATTTTTGGTCTTGATTTGATCCGAACAACGGCCGCTATCGTGATTGTCTTTTTGCACAGTCATTACCTCATCGCTCCCCATTTTGACTTACCAGAAAACGTTCATTTTCCTGACGGAGTTGATGTATTCTTTGTGCTGAGTGGATTTTTAATCGGTCGAATTTTCCTGAATACATTTCAGTCTTCCGATGACTTCTCGTGGAAAAATGTTGTCCTTTTCCTAAAGAGGAGATGGTACCGAACCCTTCCGAATTACTACCTCTTTTTGCTCCTCAACATTGTCTTGATTTACTTTTCCCTCATCCCTGGAAGACTGAATGAGAACACTCTCTACTACTTTATTTTCATGCAAAATTTTGTCATCCCACTGGACTTGATGTTTTGGGAGTCTTGGAGTTTAACAATCGAAGAATGGTACTACCCCATTTTCCCGATTACCATGTACGTTTTGTATCATTTTTTTCGATCGAAAATCACACCCAAGCGCGGATTTTTATTGGTCGCCATCGGGCTTGTGATTCTTCCCTTGTTGTATCGACTTTTCACTTATGATCCTGCCTTAGATTGGGACCTATATTTCCGAAAACTCGTCTTCACGCGGCTGGACGCACTTGGCTATGGAATGCTTGCCGCCTACGCTCAGATTTATCATTATTCATCCTTCCGTAAGTCTCGGTTTATTCTTTTCCCTCTGGGAATTGTACTGTATATCTTTCTGGAAAACATGTTTGCGGACGGATCCCATTTCTTTCACTCAACTTTCTTTTTCAGCATGACAGGTTTGGGCGTAGCGTTTTTGTTCCCTGTACTCTTTGAGATGAAAGTCGAGCGCATTCCATACAAACCCATTCGCTTTTTAAGTTTGATTTCGTACAGTATTTATCTTTCTCATCTTCCTATTGCCTACCTAACTCATTCATGGTACGAAGGAACAACGGCAAGTGAGACCTTACTGCTTTATGCGGCATATTGGGCGATGGTCATTACAAGTTCTTACCTGATCTACACGTATTTTGAGCGACCGATTACGAATTTGCGGGATCGATTAGGGTAATTAGGGCGGCAGATCGGGGTTCGAGAACCTCAC
>JBFHGY010000432.1:0-3624 GCA_041582905.1 Crocinitomicaceae bacterium
ATGAAAATAGTACACAAGTTTTGATGGAATGATACGGACCTTCGTAAAAAAGAAGATAATGCAACATACATATAGAATTTCAGGAATGACATGTAATGGCTGTCGAAGTCATGTAGAGGAAACTCTAGCAGCACACGAAGCGATAGAAGAAGTAAAAGTTGATCTTGAGGAAGGAAAAGCGACGGTAACTTTCTCAAAACATATTCATTTGGATGAGCTGAAATCGCTATTCGAAGGATCGAATTACATGATTCACTCTTTGGATGAAGAAGTAAAAGAAACGAAAAAGGAAAAACCGAAAGCGGCGAAAGGAGCGAAGTATTACTGTCCAATGCAATGTGAGGGAGATAAAACCTACGATGAACCGAGAGATTGTCCTGTTTGTGGGATGGATTTAATTCCAGAAGCCACTATCAGTTCTCCTCAAGGAAAGTTCACCTGTCCGATGCATCCTGAGGTCGTAAAAGATGAAATGGGCTCATGCCCAAAATGCGGAATGGACCTCGTGCCCATGGAAGCAAACGAAAGCGCTGAAGAAAAACAATACAAAGCGTTGCTGAAGAAATTTTGGGTGGCCGTGGGATTTACGCTTCCCATTTTTATCATTGCCATGTCTGAAATGATTCCCAACAATCCACTTCGAAAGGTGCTTGATATGAAATACTGGAATTGGGTGCAAATGGTCTTGTCGTTGCCTGTGGTTTTCTACGCCACATGGATGTTCTTCAAGCGAGCTTATGGATCAATTATTAGACGAAGTCTGAACATGTTTACCTTAATTGGAATTGGGGCAGGAGCCGCTTGGCTATTTAGTTTCGGAGCAATTCTTTTTCCGTCTGTTTTTCCAGAGGACTTTAAAACGGAGGCAGGAACGGTTCATGTATATTTTGAGGCGGCAACGGTCATCCTAACGCTTGTGCTGTTGGGTCAGCTATTAGAAGCGAAGGCGCACAGCAAAACGAATAATGCGGTCAAAGAGTTGTTGAAGTTAGCTCCAAACAAAGCTACGCGTATTGTGGATGGAGAAGAAGAGGAGATTTCCATTGATGAAATTGAAGTAGGAGATGAGCTTCGTGTGAAGCCTGGAGATAAAATTCCAGTGGATGGAAAAATCGTCCAAGGGGAAAGTTCCATTGATGAGTCAATGATTACAGGAGAACCTATTCCAGTGGATAAAGTGGAAGGAGATGAGGTCACTTCGGGAACCATCAATGGTAATCAATCGTTTGTGATGAAAGCGGAGAAAATTGGTGCTGACACCTTGCTTTCCCAGATTATTCACATGGTCAATGATGCTAGTAGAAGCCGCGCACCAATTCAGAACTTGGCAGATAAAATTTCGAGCTACTTTGTTCCAGCGGTAATTGGTGTATCGGTGATCACCTTTATACTGTGGTACATTTTTGGACCGGCTCCAGAACTCGTATTTGCATTCGTAAATGCCATTGCTGTATTGATTATAGCGTGTCCATGTGCGCTTGGCTTAGCGACTCCAATGTCGGTAATGGTGGGAGTTGGAAAAGGCGCACAAGAAGGTGTTTTGATCAAAAATGCCGAAGCACTCGAAAAAATGAACAAGGTCGATGTATTGATCATTGATAAAACAGGAACAGTTACCGAAGGTAAACCTTCAGTGGAAAAAGTGATGTCGTATTCAGAATATTCGGAAGATCAATTAACGTCCTTCGTAGCATCCGTAAACAGTCAAAGTGAGCACCCATTGGCCGATGCGACCGTTCAATTTGCGAAGCGTAGAAAACTCGAATGGAAAAAGGCAGAAGCGTTTAATTCCATTACAGGGAAAGGAGTAGAAGCGAAGGTGGACGGTAAATTGGTTGTGGTCGGAAACGAAAAGTTGATGGATTCGAAAGGGATCAAGCTCACAGATGAAGTAAAATCCCAATCGGATGAGGTGAAATCAAAAGGTAAGACGGTTCCGTATGTCGCGATTGAAGGAAAGGTCGTTGGATTTGTAGTGATCTCAGACGCCATTAAACAAACGAGTAAAAAAGCCATTCATGAACTTCAGCGAAAAGGAATTGAAGTGATCATGATGACAGGTGATAACAAGCACACGGCGAAAGCAGTAGCAGAGGAAATTGGCTTGGATCAATTTGAAGCAGACTGTTTACCTGAAGACAAATTGAACAAGGTAAAAGCGTTACAGGCAGAAGGAAAGTCTGTTGCGATGGCTGGTGATGGAGTCAATGATGCACCAGCGCTTGCTCTTGCCAATGTCGGGATTTCTATGGGAACCGGAACTGATGTAGCCATTGAGAGTTCTGAAATTACTTTAGTAAAAGGCGATCTCCACGGAATTGTGAAAGCCCGAAATTTGAGTCATAAAGTGATGAGAAATATCAAGCAAAACCTTCTATTTGCATTGGGATACAACACATTGGGAATTCCCATTGCAGCTGGATTACTATATCCCATTTTTGGAATGCTTTTATCGCCAATGATTGCCGCTTTAGCTATGAGCTTTAGTTCGGTTTCAGTGATTGCCAATGCTTTGCGCTTAAGAGCACAGGGGATCGATAGTTGATTCGAAATCAGATTGTTGATTAGATGGAAGACAATTATAGCTTCCTCTTTTGCTTCGATCGAATCACTACCACAGAAAAATAAAAAAGGGACTAGTGAAATCACTAATCCCTTATCTTGGGTGGAAGATGGGGCTCACTTCGACTACACCTTGTTTCGAATTTCTGCGAACTCAATGTGGTGCTCAGTGTAAACTTCTCGCCCCAAAAATATTTTAGGAACGTTAGAATTATGGCACAAAAAAAGAGTCAACTCTTTCGAATTGACTCTCTTGGGTGGAAGATGGGGCTCAAGAACGAGCACTGCTCGTGAAGAGGAGAACTCAGCCGGGAAGGCTGAAAAGTTCTACGTACGACGACCTCGGTCGTGGGTTCATCCTTGATAAATGATATAAAAAAAGGGACTAGTGAAATCACTAATCCCTTATCTTGGGTGGAAGATGGGGCTCGAACCCACGACCCTCGGTACCACAAACCGATGCTCTAACCAACTGAGCTACAACCACCATGTTTCTTTTGGTGCTCTAACCATTCCGATAACTATCAAAAACAACTAAAGCCTCCATGTTTTTAAACCAAGCTCGTTCGCTTAGCGGATGCAAATATATGTTTTTCCAAATACATTCAGCACAATGAAATCGTATTTTTTTTTTAATTTCACTTCATTGAAACAAATCAACTGAAAATGAGCTTAAAAAAACATTTGGTACAAGAGTTTGAACAAAGGGTGTTCGAAGAATCCTACGCGCGCATCTATAAATGTTTAACTATGCTCGATGAAAAACAGTTGTGGTCATCACCAAATTCAACGATTCCTCCAGCAGGTTGTCAAATTTTACATTTATGTGGTAATGCGCGGCAGTGGATCCTTTCAGGCTTGGGGGGATTACCAGATAATCGAGATCGCGATCAGGAGTTTGTCGTGCAAGAAAACATCCGTAAAAGTGATTTCATCTTCCTTTTGGAAAATATCAAGTCTCAACTGGGAAGATGTTTCAATGATTTGAAAGAGGAAGATTTGACAAAAATTCATTCCATCCAAGGATTCAAGGTGACGGGGTTTTCAGCAATCGCTCACGTA
>JBFHGY010000433.1:0-3610 GCA_041582905.1 Crocinitomicaceae bacterium
CCGTAAATATTAATATGATCTGGATTTAGAGTAGCGATGTCAATTCCCAATGGTTCTAGTCGGGCTTGAAGAAAATTGTAATCGATTTTATGCACTCCGTCCTCTGTCACTGCAATTTTTATCCAAACACCTGAACCACTCTGCAAAACAGAACTCGTTGCGAAATTTTTCGGAGTCACAGTAATTGTTGGTGGAGCTTTTGCGAATTTCACCTCAACCTGTGTAATTCGGTGAATACTCGATCCAACACGAACGAATGGAAACAAATTCAAAACAGCATGTTTTTCAGAAGCCGCATTGGAAATGGTTAAAACATAATCGGGTTCACCCACCTCGATGTATTCATCCTCTAAAAACTTCACCTCTTTTGGATCAGCTGGAGCAGTAGCTAAAACCTCCAATTCTAGATTCATTGGAGTTTGTGTATTCACTTTCTGTCTCCAGAAAAAATTTGGTCGTTTACCATCTAATTCTTGTCCAGTAATTTTTGGAATCGTAACAACTTGTTCTCCATATTGAATTTCCATGGGTTCCTCCCAAGCAATATTTAGGGTTACATCCTGTTGTCCAAACCCATAATTTAAACCCACTAAAAGGTTTAGTACGGTAAAAAGTAGTATATTGTACGTGAACGGAGTTCTAGTTTTCATATTACAAATATCAGTGTCTTTTCTCATCAAACAAAAAAACGCAACAATTCTTTGAATATTATACTCAATTTGTAATATTTGTAACTTTATTTTAAGAATCCCGTTATAGAGTAATCGGATCACCATTAACCGATTTAATGAGACGTATCAAATACTTACTGACATTTAGCCTTCTCAGCATAGCTGCAGGCAATGCCTATTCGCAGGACCCACAGTTCACACAGTTCTACGCTAACCCTATCTACTTGAACCCAGCATTTGCAGGATCAAACGGATGTCCACGTTTTGCAATGAACTACAGAAACCAGTGGCCAAACTTATCTGGAAGCTATGTAACATACAGTGCTTCGTATGATCAATATTTCAAAAACATTTCTGGAGGAATTGGAGTTATCGGAATGCACGATCGCCAAGCGCAAGGAACAATTAATACGACTATGCTCGGATTAATTTATTCTTACCACTTGAAGGTAAACCGAAAATTTTCGATGCTTTTTGGAGCGAGAGCTGCCATGTTTAACAAAACAGTTGATTGGGATAAATTGACTTTTGGAGACATGATTGATCCTCGTCGTGGATTTATTTACGCTACAGGAGATGTTCCTCGCGGAGGGTCGCGCTACTTCTTCGATGCCTCAGCAGGTGTTGTAGGATATAGCAAAAACTTCTTCTTCGGATTTGCTGCTCATCACTTGAACCGTCCAAACGAATCGATGATTATTGGAGATTCACGTCTTCCTATTCGCATGACAGGACACATGGGAGCAGAAATTAAATTAGGACAAAAATCGCAGTACTCAAATGTTACTTCGATTATGCCAAATATCATTTACCAATACCAAAATGGCTTCCAAGAAATCAACATCGGTACCTACGTTAAGTACGGAGCTTTCAATGTTGGAGCTTGGTTCCGTAACCGAGATGCGTTCATCTTGGCGATCGGAGTAAACACAGGCAAATTTAAATTGGGATATAGTTATGATGTGACTGTATCAAAATTGAACAACGGTGTATCAGGGGGATCACACGAAGTTTCCCTAGGAATTAACTTTAATTGTAAAGACAAACCTGTTTCTTTCAGAACAATTTCTTGTCCTTCTTTTTAAAAAGTGTAACTATTTATTGCTGATCCGTTGTAATGAGTAAATTTGTGAATCAAGAATTATGAAAACCAAAAGTAACAATATGCGATTTTTAAGCTATTTATCAATTGCGCTTGTAGGAGCTTTCGTCATCACTTCGTGTTCGAGAGAGGCTTCTAACACGACTGGGTGGGACTACAACAACCCTAAGACAGGTGGTTTCCAAAAGGTACCATTTGTTGATCAGGAAACTGGTCCAGGACTTCTACTAGTTGAAGGAGGAACATTTACCATGGGTCGTGCCGAGCAAGATGTAATGCATGATTGGAACAACAGAGCACAGCGTGTTACTGTTTCCTCATTTTACATGGACCAAACGGAAGTAACTAACTTCCACTGGTTAGAATACCTTTACTGGATTTCTCGTGCGTACAACGAGACTTACCCAATGGTATACAAAAATGCACTTCCAGACACATTGGTATGGCGTTCTAAGCTAGGATTCAACGAGAAGTACGTTGATTACTACCTACGTCACCCAGCTTACCGCGACTACCCTGTTGTTGGTGTTTCTTGGTTGCAAGCAAATGATTACTGTAAATGGAGAACAGATCGTGTAAACGAATACATCCTTATCCGTGAAGGAGTTTTGGATTTCAATATCGATCAACGTGATGATGCAACATTCAACACTGAAGCATACTACGCAGGTCAATACGAAGAAGGAGTTATTCGTAACGTAAAAGATTTGAACCCTTCTAACCTAGATGGTAAAAAATTAGGAACACGTATCGTTCGTATGGAAGATGGTATTCTTCTACCGCGATACCGCCTACCAACTGAAGCTGAATGGGAATTCGCTGCAACTGGTTTGATTGGAAACTTGGAAGAAGGTTCTGAGAACATTTCAGATCGTCGTCTTTACCCATGGAACGGACACTGGGTTCGTCAAGATGAAGCGCAATTTACTGGTCAAATCCGTGCGAACTTCGTAAGAGGTCGTGGAGATTACATGGGGGTTGCTGGAAACTTGAACGATGGTGCAGATGTTACCGCTCCAGTTGAATCTTACTGGCCAAATGATTACGGTCTCTACCACATGGCTGGAAACGTTTCTGAATGGGTATTGGATGTTTACCGTCCATTAACCAGTGAAGAATATGATGAGTTCCGTCCATTCCGTGGAAATGTGTTCAAAACAAAATTATTGAACAACGAAGGAAGCATCGAAGTAAAGAGCACTCAAGTACAGTACGATGTTCACGGTATGAAAGAATACTTGAATGAGTTCGAGCGTATCCGTTACCAACGTATCTCTGCTGACAAGCACGATCCAAACGATACAATTATCCCAACTGGATTAGCACGTAACATCGAGTCTCGTAACCCTTCTCTTAATGGTTATGCTCCAGATCCTTTCTACGTTTCTCATGGAAAAGTGAAAGATTCTATCGAATTGGCTCTATTGAGAGATATCAATGAAGTAGTTGACGTTGCTCTTACAATGAAAAACGAAAAGTACGACATCGAAGCATCTACTTACATTCAAGATAACTTGTTCGACGGAATTTTCGCTGATGAAATTCGTGAAGGTCCAGAAGGTGAAGAGTACGCATTCGAGATCATCTCAATGTTGCGCGAAGGATTCAACGAATTCATCTTGAACACACCTGGTAAATTGAAATACCGTGAGGTGACAGAAGAAGAAAACATCGGACGTTTGAATTACCGTAAGTCAGATTACATTGACTACCTAGATGGTGATATCGAAAGTTCTATCTTCTACGACAATGATGATCGTAAGAACGATATCAACCAAGCAACACGTGACCCTCGTTTGGTAATGTACCAAGATCAACACGAAGAGTACAGCTTGGA
>JBFHGY010000434.1:0-3598 GCA_041582905.1 Crocinitomicaceae bacterium
ATCCTTCACTCCACTTTTACCCTTCGCATTCATTTAGATGACACCAACGAACAAAACGGAGCTGTTTCCGTTATACCTGGCTCTCACAAACAACGTTTATCGGACGAGGCGATCAATACAATCACCGCCAACTCCAATCCATCCATTTGTTCTGTAAAGTCGGGAGGGATTCATCTCTTGAAACCTTTGATTTTACACTCCTCCCCTCGTGCAACAACCCAAAAAAAGCGGCGGGTAATTCATTTGGAGTTTAATTCGATGGAGTTGCCCGATCAACTTGAATGGTTGGAACGAGAAAATCTGCCCGAATAAAGCGTCACTTTTGACACATTCATGTGTAAACCCCTGTTGATTAAACACTTTAATTTTGAATTGATCTCACCTCTCCCCGATTTTCCTCCAGTACATTTGTTTTCCTTACATTTACATAGGACGGATACCTTTTTTGCCTTTACAGCTTCATTGCTAAAACTATATAATTCAACTGTATGAAAATTGACCAAGGACGGTTCACACGTACATTTGAGCACGTAAGCTCTTTAAATCAAATTGAAGACAAGGGCGCACGCATTCTCATTTTTGTTCTCGGGAGAGTAGATTTTGGTGATCAATGGTACGATGCGCTAAAACGAATTTATCCTAACTCCTCCATTGTTTCTTGTTCTTCATTTGAGGTCATTTCAGGCAATTCTCTGTTTGAAAGTGAAATCGGATACAGTGCGATTCTCTTCGAAAAAACGTCCTTTACCGCCAACTCAATTGGAATTGGCGATTACGCTTCTATCTTTCAGGCTGGACAAGAACTCGTCCGTCCTCTTATTCAGCCCGATTTAAAATGTGTTTTACTTTTCTCCGACGGCAAAAGCATCAACGGTTCAGAAATGATTAGTGGTGTTAATTCCATTCTGGATGAACACATCATCGTTTCAGGAGGAATGGCCTCTGACGGTGCACAATTCGTGTCCACAACCGTAGGTTTCAATGAAATTCCTCAAAACAATCAGCTGGTTGCTATTGGATTATATGGTGATTCTATTTCTGTTGGTGTCGGCTCGATGGGTGGCTGGGATGCATTCGGACCTAAACGACTCGTTACGAAATCAAACGGCAATGTCCTGTACGAATTGGACGGGAAAAACGCCTTAGAACTCTACAAAAAGTACCTCGGAAGTCAAGCGGATAACCTTCCTGGTTCTGCTCTCCTCTTTCCTTTGGCTTTGCACAAAGAAAACATGCACGATTACCTCGTGCGAACGGTACTCGACGTCAACGAAACCGATTCGTCCATGGTGTTTGCCGGTGACATCCCTGAGGGCTCTCTTGTTCAATTGATGAAAACAAATTTCGACCGACTTATTGATGGAGCGTATGAGGCTGCAGAGCAAGGAATTTCCTCTCTCAACACACATGACGCGGAGTTTGCCCTGTTAATCAGCTGTATTGGAAGAAAGTTAGTACTTGGACCACGTATTGAGGAGGAAATCGAAGCGTGTTCGGATGTATTTGGACAGAAAACCAAACTAACTGGGTTCTATTCGCATGGCGAGTTTTCTCCTTTGCAGAGTGATGTTGAATGTCAACTGCATAATCAATCCATGACCATCACAACACTCAGAGAAACATAGCCGCATGAACACTTCGAATTATCATAAGCTACTCCGCAGACAGATTGGAAAATATTTGGATCCTCATACAACGTATCCTCCAGAAATTCTTGCGTTTATTTCCGCTGTTGATGATTCTTATCGACATTATGAGACCGACCGAACATTGATTGAGCGCGCAATGCTCATCAGTTCTGAAGAACTCGAATCCCTATTGGCCGACGTACGCGCCAAATCAGAATTACAAAAGAAAATTCTTCAGCAGTTAAAGACGCTTTTGGAAGACCCTAGCAGCCGATCATTCAATCAAAACGAAGAAGATTTAGAACTGTTGGTGCAACAACTTCAGAAAGAACTCGACGAAAAGACAACTGCACACAAATCACTTCGTGAAAATGAGCAAAACCTAAAAGCGCTCATTGAGAACACCGACGACATTATATTGAGCATCGACACAGAATACCGCATCATCACCTTCAATTCACACTTTGCGAATATTCTTAAAGAAATGAACACGATCGCCCAGCCTCCCCAAAAAGGTGTCCCCATTTTCGACGTAATATCACGTGAACTCCTCAATGAGCTAACCGTCCACTTCGAAGATGCCTTCAAAACAAATAGCTACCGCAAAGACTTGAAATATCGCATTAATGGTGAGCTTAGGTACTTTGAGATGTCATTTAATTCCATCATTCAGGAAAACACCATTGTGGGAACGACTGTTTTTATTCGAGACGTAACCGAGCGCGTCGAACAAAAAGAGATTATCGAAAAAGCACTGAAGGAAAAAGAAGTTTTGCTCAAAGAAATTCATCATCGTGTAAAGAATAATCTTCAGATGATTATGAGCTTGCTCAATCTTCAATCGAAACGAATTCCTGATGCAACGACCCGAACAATCTTCAAAACGAGTCAACATCGAATAAATAGTATTGCTGTCGTTCATGAAATGTTGTACCATTCGGAAGATTTGGGCAGGATCAACTTTAAAGAATATGTGAATAATCTCGTCTCTACACTGATCCAATCGTTCAAAGGTCAAGATCATCAGGTCCGTGTTGAACTGGATATCGAACGCACCTGTTTTGCCATGGATTTGGCGATTCCTTTGGGTCTGATCATTAATGAAATAGTCACTAACTCGCTCAAATACGGTATTCAAGAAGGAGGAGTATTGTCCATTTCGCTGGTGAAAAGAGACGAACTACTTGAGCTACACTTGCGTGATGATGGACCTGGATTGAATGATCAACAGGCGGGAGGGTCGAAAAAACTCGGACTCCAAATGGTTGATTACCTGACTCAACAAATTGAAGGAGGCTATGAAATTGTGCCCGAGACGAAAGGCGCACATGTAAAACTGACATTTATGAATCAATAAACGAACTGCGTATGGGAAAACTACATAGATTAATGATCGTTGAAGACAACATGCTGATTCGTTTGGATTTGGAAGAATCTCTGTCTGAAAGCGGTTTTACCATTTGTGCGACTGCGCGCTCTGGTGAAGAAGCCATCGATAAAGCACAGGAGGCACAACCCGACTTGGTATTGATGGACATTGGTCTGAAAGGAGAAATGACAGGAATTGAAGCCGCACTAATTTTACGAGAACAACTTGATGTCCCGATCATCTTCTTATCGGGCAATTCCGATCTCAAAAAAGATCCCATGATCGCTCAAATTCAACCCATCGCTTTTGTGGTCAAGCCCGTAGATACTAATGACTTAATCCGATTGATTCAAGCGCAGGAATTGGAATAAATTTCAGATCACCTTACGATCCTCCATGACCGTTTCGTTTCTTTTCTTCGATCCAAATCGACATATATCGCGCTGCCTGATGCGATTCTCGTTGCAAGATTAGACTCACAATAGATTGTTTTCGATGTTCGTCAATATCAGACAATTCGTCAAACATCTTGTCCAATACCTCATCAAACTTACCTTTCGAAAAACGCTGATGAATCAGCTCAAATCCTGACTGTTGCGCA
>JBFHGY010000435.1:0-3572 GCA_041582905.1 Crocinitomicaceae bacterium
CGATTCGGAATTACATGACCGATTTTTTGCAGGCTGTCGCCAACAAGTTTGATTTCTATAAAACCATCACTCCAATTCTGAAAAAAGGTGTGGATGCTGCAGAACGTAATCAAATCATTGATTTGGCTTCCGGTGGAGGAGGAGGTTGGCTCAAGCTGTCGGAACACATTGCTGAAGAGATGCCAGATGTAACGGTGAGACTAACGGATTTCTATCCAAATATTGAAGCGTTCAAACGAACACGTGAGAAAAATCCGAAGGTATTCACGTTTGAAGAAAACTCTGTGAATGCATTGGATGTTCCAAAGGAATTGAAAGGATTGAGAACTCAGTTTCTTTCCTTGCATCATTTTCGTCCAAATGAAGTGCAACAAATTTTCCAGAATGCAGTAGATGCGAAAAGCCCAATTGCCATTTTTGAAGGACAGAAAAGAAGTGTGGGAGATTTCATCAAGTTTTTCTTTTCGCCCATCAATGTGCTTTTTATCACGCCGTTCATTCGCCCATTTCGCTTAGGAAGAATCATTTTTACGTACATCATTCCGATCGTTCCGGTTTTTGTGTGGTGGGATGGATTGGTGTCTGTGCTACGCACGTATTCAGAAAAAGAATTGAAGGGAATCATCGCGAAACTCGAGAATGGAGATTCGTTTGAGTGGGAAGTAAGTTTCGTGAAGAATGGTGCGGTAAAAATTTACTACGTTCTTGGCGTTCCGAAGGCGTAAATGCGTTCAGAGCGAAGTGAAAGATAGAAGGTCAAATGATGTTTTCGTATCGTACTAGTGCACCAACCAATCAGAAATCAAATCAATAAAGTTTGGAAGCTGAATGCCCGAAGAGGTAGAAACGTTAATTGCGCTCACATCTTTCTTTGAAGTAGAAGTCTCTTCAGTTACCTCTGAATCATCCACTTCAACCGCCATTGTTTCTGTAGACATCTCTCCCAACGTAAACTGACCGTCGTTTATGGTTGAAAGAATTTCTGCGATTTCGTCAGCGGAGATTTTGTCTTTATCGAACTCAATCATAGCGGAACTCGTTTCATCAATTCCTTTAAAATCGAATGAACATCTGGAAACCGCTCCTGTTTTCAATAACTCTTTTCGAATTGAACCACCACAACCCATCACGCATGTCATTCCATCGATCTCAGTTGTCATTTTACGATTCGGAGTTACCGCAATAAGTTCTTCTTCCTGAATGGTTTCAGTATGATCACCTTCTTGTTGAGAAACTTCATTGGTAGCTGTAGAACAGGATACTACAACAGCTGCGATGACACCAGTAAATAGAAACTTTTTCATAATTGCGGTCTTGAACCACAAAAATACGCGAAAATGAGACGCATCACCGATAAAAAAATGTTAAAAAATGGATCGATTTGATCGCTTACAGGTGACTTTTCGAGTTTTCACCCCTTTTATTTTGATAATTTCTGAAAATCCTTGCGAAGGATGCACTCTAACACGTTAATTTTACACTTTAATTGAAAAATGAAGGAATTGAAGCCGCAACATGTTTTGCTTTTTCTGTTAGGTGTACTACTGGTTCTTGCTCCCGTGATGTATTTCGTGCCGGAAGGCGGATGGAATTTCGGAGGTGTAAACGTCAATTATATGACCAAGGAAGATTTCCTTCACCCCAAGAAACAGGAAAATGCCGACGTTGAGGATATCTTTAAAATTGATACTTCTCTCAATGCTGAAGTACCGACAAAACCGCTTGTAAAACACACGAACGGATCGAACGGTGACATGGGAGCTCCGGGCGGAGGAAGCTACGAAGTAGAAAGTGTAGTTGATCTTCAAATGACGGATGCTGGAGTGGCAAACCTTAATAGCTTTTTTGAAAGCCTGAGCAACGCCGCAGCTCAAAAGAAACGCATTTCCATTCTTCATTACGGCGATTCGCAAATTGAAGGGGATCGCATGACAGGGTTTATCCGTGAGCGCATTCAGAATCAATTTGGAGGGAACGGCCCTGGACTAATTCCTGCAACAAACGTTTACAATACCTACGCATTCGATCAGAAGTATTCAGAAAACTTTCAGCGCTACACCTGTTTTGGTGGGGCACGATTGAGTAACTCGAAGTATGGTGCGATGGCATCCGCTTCTCGTTTTACACCTGAGTATGAATTGAAAACGAAGAATACACTCGATTCACTAGGCTTAAAAGAAGTGGTCGGTTGGATTGAAGTCGGTCCGTCTGCAAGAGCAAGAACACGTGCGCGTAACTTCAACAATGTAAAAATGCACTACAACAGTTGTATTGCTCCAACCATGCTGCGCGTGTATCAGGATGGGAAGATCATTCATGAAGATAGTTTGATTATGGATGGTGCTCAGCACACCGTACACTTGAGTTTCCCCTCTACACCAAGTCCGTTGAAATTTGAATTTACAGGGAAGATCAGCCCAAATATTTGTGCGTTCTCGCTTGAAGGAGATTACGGAGTGCAAGTTTCCAACATAGGAATGCGTGGATCGAGTGGAACCGTTTGGGGAAGCATGAATCATAGTGTGCTGGCAACGATGTATCGCGAGGTAAACACGAAATTGGTGATCATGCAATTCGGAGGAAACTCTGTTCCAAGCTTTACAGACAGTACATCGGTACGAAATTTTGCGAGTTACTTCAAAGGACAAATCAATGCAGTGAAACGCCTCAACCCTGGTGCCATGGTGATTGTGATTGGTCCGAGTGATATGTCCAAATATGAGGAAGGACTGTACAATACTTATCCACTTTTGCCGTATTGCATCGACCGAATGATTGCAGTGACGAAAGAAACAGGATCTGCCTATTGGAATCTCTACGCTGCCATGGGAGGATACAATTCGATGCCCGCATGGGTGGAAAAAGGCATGGCAGGATCCGATTACATTCACTTCAGTAATGCAGGGTCAAATTATGCGGCGCAGATGTTCTACAACGCGCTCATGACCGAATATAACAAGTGGAAAGGAAATTAGTGAGGTATTTGATTCACATAGCATTCCTGTGGATGTCTTGTTGGACGTATGCGCAAGATTCAATTGTGGCTCCAGATTCAATCGTCCCGTTTGATGAATACAAGGTGCCTGACTTTAGAAACATGGATACTTCGTATCGTTCCGTGTATCCTTTTGTTCAGTACGACATCAATAATTACAAATTCCATTCTGACAGGAGTGCCAATTTTGAGACGCTTTATCGAAAGCTGACAGAAATGATTGAGACGAAAGAAGGAAAACTGAATTTCTATCACATTGGAGGATCGCACCTTCAAGCCGATATTTATTCGCACGATGCGCGCGAGTTTTTTGCTTCCAACTGGGAAGGTCTCACAGGAGAGCGTGGTTGGGTATTTCCGTTTGATCTGGCAAAGACGAACAATCCGGGGAATTATGAATTTTCTTCGCCAAATACATGGGAAGCATACCGATGTTTACCGCATCGTCCATCTCGCTACGATGTAGATTATGGATTACTCGGAGCGATGATTACCTGTGCGGATACTGCGATTACGATTCGATTTAAGCACGATCGAACAACGACTCCGCAACCCATTAATCATGTGCGTATTTTTC
>JBFHGY010000436.1:0-3569 GCA_041582905.1 Crocinitomicaceae bacterium
GGCATTTCGTTCTGCAAATCCACGCACAACTGCATTCGCCGAATTGATGTCTTTCAAGTAACGACGACGCATCATGATTGTTTCCACATACCCATTTTCGCGTGCTTTCTTCACAGCATCATCCATGTAGGCTTTGATTGTTCCGTATTGCTCAAAATAGCTGTCGATGATTTGCTTCGCTTCCTTTCGAGAAATTCCTAAGTTTTGTGACAAACCGAAGGCCGACTGTCCGTAAATGATTCCGAAGTTCACCGCCTTCGCTGCACTACGTTGGTCTCGTGTTACTTCCTCCATGGGTACGTTAAACACTTTCGACGCTGTAGATGCGTGAATATCTTGTCCTGTTTGGAACGCTTCGATCATTGCTGCATCATTCGCCAATGCCGCGATGATACGCAACTCGATCTGCGAGTAATCCGCTGCCATCAATTTGAAATCCTTCCCTCGTGGAATAAACGACTTTCGAATCTCTCGACCTCTTTCGGAACGAATCGGAATATTTTGCAAATTCGGACTATTCGAGCTCAAACGACCTGTTGCCGCCACCGTTTGCATGTAATGCGTGTGAATTCTTCCATCCACCTCATCTTTCAAGGTCGGAAGCGGATCAACGTAGGTATTCTTCAATTTTCGCAACTGGCGGTAGTCCAAAATCATCGGAATGATTTCGTGCTCGTGCTTTAACTTCGTTAACACATCTTCCGAAGTTGCGTATTGTCCGGTTTTGGTCTTTTTCGCCTTGGCTGTAATCTTCATGTGGTCGAACAAGACTTCGCCCAATTGACGAGGAGAATCGACATTAAAGTCCATTCCTGCTTCCTTCTTTATTCCAGCTTCCAATTCGATAAGGGTTTTCTCCAATTCTTTGGAATACGCTTCCAATCCTTCTGAATCAATTGCGATTCCCTCCTGCTCCATTTCTGCCAAGACAGACACGAGCGGCATTTCCATTCCATAGAATAGATCGATCAAATGCTCTTTCTGAATTTCCGGATGGAACAACTCTTTGAGTTGCCATGTGATGTCTGCATCCTCGCAAGCGTAATCAACTACCTGCTCAGGCTCCAAATCGGCCATATTCCCTTGATTCTTCCCTTTCTTTCCGATCAATGTTTCAATGGAAATTGGCTTGTACTTCAGATACAGCTCAGAAAGATAATCCATTCCCTGTTTCGATTCAGGATTGATCAAGTAGTGTGCGATCATCGTGTCGAACATGGGTGCATTAACCGCCACATCATAACGATTGATCACTTTCAAATCATATTTGATATTGTGCGCCACTTTTTCAATCGTTTTAGATTCAAAAAAGGGCTTGAACTCTTGTACGATCTGCTTTGCTTCATCATAATTGTGCGGAATTGCCACATAGTACGCTTCTCTCGCTTTAAACGAAAATGACATTCCAATGATGTTTGCGTGCAAGGCATCCAGACTATCGGTTTCTGTATCAAAACAAACAGAAGGCTGTTCCATCAGTAAATCGAGGAGTTTCTTACGCTCATCAGGCTTTGTTACGAGGTGATAACTCGGTTTTTCCGTAGCGATTGTTTTGAATTCTGAAGTTGTCTCAGGTATTTGTTCCTCCACTAAGCTTTGCGTACCGAACAAATCCAGTTGACCTTTATCTTCATGTTTCGCTGTTACCGTTGTCTCAACCACAATTTCTTCCCCGAGCACTCTGCGCGACAGATTTCGGAACTCTAACTCGGTGAAAACCTCTTTGATTTTATCACCATCATACGGAGACAAAACCAAATCCTCCTCATTGAATTCCACTTCAACATCCGTAATGATTGTTGCCAATGATTTTGACATTAATCCCTGAGCGGCATAGGTTTCAATATTCTCCTTTTGTTTCCCTTTGAGTTGATCCACATTCTCGATGATGCCCTCTACCGAACCGAATTGTTTGAGCAACTTTGAAGCTGTTTTCGGTCCAATACCCGGAATACCCGGAATATTATCGGCGGCATCTCCCTGCAATCCCAAAATATCGATTACCTGTTCTACGCGCTCAACATCGAACTTTTCCAGAATTTTCGCTACGTCCCACACTTCAGCAGGATTTCCACCACGACCCGGACGAAACATCAACGATTTTTCTGTTACCAACTGACCAAAATCCTTATCAGGTGTCATCATGTAGGTAGTAAAACCTGCTTTTTCAGCCAGTTTTGATAAAGTTCCAATTACATCATCTGCCTCGTATCCGGCTACTTGAAGAATCGGAATGTTGAATGCACGAATAATTTTTTTGATTGGTTCAATCATCGTCAGAATTCCCTCGGGCGTTTCATCTCGGTGCGCTTTGTACTCAGAAAATTCATCCTTTCGAATGGTTGAGCCACCGGGAGGGTCAAATACCACAGCGATGTGTGAAGGCTTTTCATTGTTGAGAATATCAATCAAAGAATTCGTAAAACCGAATGCTGCAGAAGTATTTAATCCTTTCGAGTTAATTCGTGGGTTCTTGATGAATGCGAAATACGCACGGAAAATTAGCGCGTATGCATCAATCAGAAAGAGTTTCTTATCCGTTTCTGGTGTAATCATGTTCTTTTATCTGTACGAGGCGATGACCTCAGTTTCGTTATTTTTTTTGTCGAAGCGAGATAATAATACTGATTTTTTATGGATGAAAAAGGGCGATTGATCAATAATGATTGATAAAGCTTCAATGGGAAAACGGTTTTAGATAAAAAGCGGATGATTGCACAATATAAAATCTTTTCTCTTTGACACACGAAGAACTGTACGTCAGCGTTTTGAGTCAAACCAATTAAAATTAAATCACATGTTATTGAAGAGACTTGTTTTGTTATTTGTACCTGTTTTTATCCTCACATTTTATTCATCCGCGCAATACAAATGGGACATCGGACTTAAAACCTCCAGTTTCGAATTGGAACGCTTTCAATTGGAAGCTCGTTATCATCTTAAATCACCTTACACGATCACCGCCACACTCATGAACGGCTCGCGTTACTTTGGAGACTACCATCTTTCTAAGGTGTACAACGATAGCCTCATTGATGTGACGAATTACTATCACTCGACAACCAATACAGCATTGAAATTCGGTATTCAACGAAAGCTTGGCTTTCTGGCCTCGGATGTTTTCTATGCAGGAGCAACGATTGGCATTGGATTCGAGCAAATTCGAAGTTCAAACTACGTTTCCACCTATTCGGTCGGTGATTCCACGGGAGACTATACCTATCCACACTACTTTCTTGATTGGGATGAGCTGAGTTCTAGCCAAAACACAGTTCAGATGAAGGCAATTAGTGCTCAACTTGGGCTGACCTTTGGAATGGATGTACCACTCACCAAGCGTTTTTCAATAAATGCAGAAATCGGAATGTTAGGACATTATCGACAAAATTTGGACTACCAAACATCGATCATTACCCTGCTTCCTACCATTTCGGGAGGTGTTCGATATCGATTCGGGAAACGCGAGTAATTGGATTAGCTCCAAGTAGTTCCTTCTTTCCCATCCTTCACAACGATTCCTGCGGCAGCTAAGCCATCACGAATTTTGTCGGAAGTAGTCCAATCTTTAC
>JBFHGY010000437.1:0-3568 GCA_041582905.1 Crocinitomicaceae bacterium
AGTGATCGCATATTTCGTAACTTCTGTTCCTGAGATGAAATTCGAGATAATGACGTGGTCGGTGGCATAAATGACGAGTGTACACACTTGAATGATCAAGAAGCCATAATTCATCTCACGAAGACGCTGAGGTTTGGTGAGAAAAATCTGTTGGATAGACGGTTGTATGTTCTCCAATATGGAACGGAATGAGACAATATTTGCAAATCCCATAACAACGCTAGGAACAGCAGAAAACCAAATACAGAGCAATCCTAGAGATGGGGAAAGATCGGAATAAATAAAGAGTAAGATTCCAGTGAGTAAGATGGTGTTTTGAATCGCTGTGATGAGGAAAGTGGTGCTTGTTCGGTGGACCGATAGTAGAATCATGTTCAGAAACGCAAAGGCGTAGTGGAGCATGTACAAGGCAAAGCTAATTTGAAAAATCAGTCCAAAATTCGGATAGTGACTGCCAGTTGGAACGAAAAAAGCTTCAATGTCCACGAAGAAAGGTACGAGAACAAGCAGAAGAATGACGCTTCCGTACACCGTTAACATCGCTTTGTATCCTTTTACCAGGAGCGAACGAATTTCCTCGTATTTTTTTGAGGTGAATAGAGTGGTGATGCGATTGCGTAAGCTATTTCCAATTCCGACTTCTATGGCGGAAAACCATGTAAAAAAGGAAGAGAGCGTCAACCAAATTCCATAGGTTTCTTCACCCGCGAAATCAATCGCGTAGCGAACCAATAAAAAACCAACAATGATGTTTATGGCTTTGTAAAGTGATGAGCCAAGGATATTTCCGACCAATTGTCGGCTTCTGCTTTGCAAATGCTTTGTGTCAAGCATCTAACGGCTTTTTCTTCAAGAATTGGAGGAGCAGAAGTAAGAAAAAGGCTACAGCTTTGGCGTATAACGCAGAATAAATCACCTTTTTGGGTGTGCTCAGGCCTGTTTCTGTACCATATCGGTTGAAGTGTGACTTGATTTCGTAGCTGCTGTCGAATAGCTTTAGTGATTCTTCAATGTCAACTAGTTCCTGATGATAGGAGATATATTTTTCGCTTACATCAATGGGGGAAAGTGGCGAGCTTTGCGGATCTTCACTTAAGGAAATAGAAGTCGTTTGTTTCGAATTCCCAGATTCAGCACTGGCCAAAATAGCTTGGTTCAACACATTCTCTAAAGTGTCTAAATCGCTGAGTTTTTTCTGGTACATCTCTTTTTGAGCCTGTAATTTGGACTGTTTTCGTTCCAGTTTTCCCTTCAGAATTGGCGAACTCTCGAAATAAGCGAGAAGAGGTTTTTCAATGGAACCGAAAATGGCTCCATCTGATGATCTTACCGTGACAACATAGCTTTCGGTAAACGCCATGTCGTCAAATTTCATCAGGCGATCGTAATCCACCTTACTCAAAGTAGATGAGTCCATGTGCGTGTTCAACTTCTCGATTAGTCCCACTTTTTGCGAGTAGGTTGCAGAGGGTTTAATGTCTATTTCTTGCAGTTTGAGGGCTTCCTCTTTCGAAATAGTAAGAAGCTTTGAAAGTGTTTCCGTTTGCTCCTCGGCAATGAGTGAATTCACATATCGTACATCACTCGCCAGTTGTTCCCAGGTGTTAATGTTGGATTTGATGATGAGGTACGATTCGAATGGATTCTTGTATTGTTTACTGTAGATGTAGGCGGATGTTCCTCCAAGTGCTCCCGCCACGAGTAAAATGATGATCTTTTTGATGGTGAAAAGAAGCAAGGCGCGAATCTGATTCGCTGTTCCAAGGAAGACGTCTTTCCCAAAGGAATAAAGTTTTTTCGTCACCAACTCAACATCGCGTAAAACGGGAGTTACGGTTTCATCTTCAGAAATACTGCTTTTATCCATAGGGCATTAACGTTAATCTGTGTAAATTTAGCTTTCTGTAACATTTTGACAAAATTTCCGCCAGATCGCTCTCATGAAAGTAGCTCTTTTAACCAACTTTATTCCTCCTTACCGGAAAAGCTTATTGGAAACCTTAGCGGAAAATGTGACGGAGTTGAAGGTGTTGGTGTCCACGGAAATGGAGAATAATCGAGATTGGGAGAGAGATCACGGATCGCTGAATGTCACGGTGCAGACGTCCTGGAGTTACACGAAAAAGTGGACGAATGAAAATGGTTACGTGGAGAAAAGCACGGTCCATCTGCCGCTCAATACGATTCGCTTACTACGTAAAATGAAACCGGATGCCGTCATTTCGTCTGAATTGGGTTTTCGAAGTTTGCTCGCTTCGGTGTATTGCAAGTTGTATCGAAAACCGCTCATTTTGTGGTTGACTTTATCTGAACGAACGGAAACAAGTAGGAAAGGAGTTCGAAAAATCCTGCGAAAGCGATTATTGAAATCAGCAACGGCTGTTTTGGGAAATGGAGCGAGTTGCGAACGCTATATTCGTTCGCTCAAGTATGGAGGTGAGTTCTTCTTTGTGCCATACACCACGGATTTCATCAATGATCAACAGGAGGGTTTTTCTGTAAATGAAACAAGAGTAGTGTTGTCGGTTGGACAGTTAATTGAGCGGAAAGGGGTGAATGAAATGGCTCAAGCTTTATTGCGTTGGGCAAAGGAAAATCCTGATCAAAAAATCCGATTGATGTTAGCAGGAGATGGGCCCGAAAAGTCATCGTTGGATGCTATGAATACCCAAAAGAACATCGAATGGGAGCATTTGGGGAATGTTGCGTATCATACTCTTCCTGACTTATACCGGCAGGCAGACCTATTTCTTTTTTCAACATTGGGAGATGAGTGGGGGGTGGTTGTCAATGAAGCGCTTTCGTACGGAGTGCCCGTAGTTGGTAGTGTGCACAGTCAAGCGGTAGAAGAGTTGATTGAAGATGATCGTAATGGTTGGACGTTTCATTCAGATAATGCTTCCGATTTTGATCGAGTGCTCAATCAAGCCTTGAGTTGTTCGGATGAAAAGCTCATTCAGATGAAGAAGCAGTGCACGCAAACATTAGAAAAGGTGAGCGTTGCAGCTGCGGTAGAAAATATCATAAACGCACTAGATTTTGCTAGGAAGGGATGAATCAGAGCAAGCGAAATAGTGGAAGGTTAGACAAGTCGCGCCGATTGGTTCCTGTGGCATTAAACGGGTTCAAGACCTTTCTCATCCCTGCAATCGCTATTGTCTTTTCGTACATTATTATCCAATCTTCAGGAAAGGAATTATTCGGTGAGTTTGTGCCGTTTCTCCTCTATTTTCACCTAGCAAATATTGTGACGAATTGGGGGAGTAAGGATTTTTTACTTCGGTCTTTTAGTCGAGAACCTAGAAGTAAGGTGCAAAGCTGGCAGGCGCTGTTTATTGCACGATTACCAATTGTATTATTGGCAATTGCCTGTGCTTTTATTTTCTTTCCGATTGATTTCTCGTTGTATATTTCCATGAGTATCGTTTTTGCATATGTAAGCAATGGAGTGCAGCCGATGATAAACGATCAGCGCGATTACAGTTCTGTGATTCTTATTGAATTGTTGGGCTTTTTTGTTTTGGTCACCTTATGCCTGTATTTTGCTCCTCTCGACCTGACGGAATTG
>JBFHGY010000438.1:0-3568 GCA_041582905.1 Crocinitomicaceae bacterium
GGACTGCATCGTAGCTAAATTCACTACTTCGGTCTGATTATCCTCCAAACTGTTCAGCAAATAAGCTTGGTTATTGGCTTCAAAGAGCGTTCGAATCATACTGAATTCACGTAGGAAATTGATCTCCAAAGACTCCGGATCGATTTCAAAAAGTGTTTTCTCCGTATACAAAAAGAGACGACCATTCATTAAACGAAGAGCCGTTAAACCGCGAATTGTATTGCTAATCGGATGTCGAATAAGTGAATCATCCTCCATGTAATACACATCACCATGGAAAGAATTGCACCAGAGGCGACCGTTTTTATCAGCTACGGATGTTGAAATGCTCACTCCTCTGCCTCTTGTGGCGTAATGATAGAAATTGACACCATCGAAACGATACAGACCTGCATTTCCAGAAACAAATAGCTCTCCTGTGGGAAGTTGATTCCAATTGTAACAAACAGATGTAGGGAATGAACTATTGTCTTCATTGTACGTCACACATTGAACATCTCCTTGCTGCGCAAATGGCAAAAAAGCAAGTAGGACAACGATTATGACTGACAATACAAATTTCATCGCTGCAAAGAAACAGATTTTTAAACGATGATTTTTCCATTCGAGTGTTCATTCAGAAAGAAAAAGAATCGCTCAGAAAGAGTTTTTGATTTTAGCCGCATTCTATTCGGAAATTTGGCCTGAATCAAATGAAATTAGCATGAAAGTTACACCATCATTAATCATCGTCACTACCTTATTCATGGCATCTACCAGCTATGGACAGCTCAATCGCTCCCTCAAAAACAAAGTAAAGAGCAAAGTGAATTCAACCCTCAATAAATCCGAGGAATCAACTGACACTTCGTCCAATTCTGAGAAGTCCGAAGGCTTGTTTTCCACTCCGCAAAAAGATAACGGTGGAATGCGAACAATTACGGAGGAGGAACTGAATGAAAATCCATATTTGGATGAAGATAGACTCTTCGTAACACCAGATGGGCAGATTATCGTCAAGAAACTTAATCGTCAAGAAGCTTCCGATAAAATTGATTTCTCAGGTGTATATTATCTCAATACGCTTGGTTTGGTTTTACCTTCTAGTCATTTTAGCAGCGATACAGCCAAAGCATTTACAGGATTCACGATCGATTATTCTCCTGAAGATTATACCATGAATATTTATTGGGAAAAAGATCGAGTCAACAACGCAGTAATCTTAGAACAATATCAAAAATCGGCCGATAAAGGAAATGTGATGTTCCAAATGGGAATGTTGGGCGGACCTGAATCGTTCTACAATGCAGAATGCGTTTTGTTGGAACCAGGTGTTTTCTTGATTGGAGCCAATGTTTACCACAAAAATGATGAAGTGGGCCACCAATGGATGAACGATGCACAGCCGCAAAGCTTCATCATTGCTGCGAAGGACACTTCGAAATTTAGGGACTATAACAGTAATCCAGAGTACACTTCAAAAGTAGTTTTTGAGCGATTTGACGCCTTACGAAGAGTTTGGTTGCAAGGAGAAATCGAAGATGCAAAACCACTTCCTGCTGAAGGAATGAAAGACGCCAAATTGAAAGCAGAAGCTTTATCGTTTATCAAAAAGACGGCTGAAGCCTATGGTTGGAAAGAAACCGTTGAATACGCTTACATTACCGCTAACGATTGGGAAGTACGGATGAGTGCTTTAACTGGCAAGCCTCTCACTCGTTCTCTAAAATGTATTGTTGTGATGAAAACTCCTGACGGAAACTTCAAACGAGAAGGTTTTTACATTGGACAGAAATATACGGGATCTTCATACGGATCAACCTACATGCTTTACAATGATCAACGGATCTACTACGTGAATCCAAAAGAAGCTTACAAATACAAATAAAACTTCATAACACTCAACTTTATTAACATGATTAAAACATTCATCATTTCTGCAACGACGGTGCTCCTGTCGTGCAGTTCATTTGCTCAAACTATTATCTATGTAGATGCCGATGCTACAGGAAACAACGATGGAACCTCTTGGGCAGATGCTTACACCGACGCATATACAGCAATTATCAGCAATACAGTAAACAATGCTGAGTTCTGGATAGCAGAAGGTTTTTATTCCACTCCTTCCGAAACTCAATCTTTTGAAATTCAAAATGGTGAGGAGATTTACGGAGGGTTCAATGGAACGGAAACGGCACGTGATCAACGCGATTTCAGAAACAATGTGACCATTCTTAGTGGTGACTCCGGATGGAATGATGGGAATACATCCCCAGGGCAAACTTCTAATTGGATGGATAACTCCGAACACGTAATTGAAATTGCTTCAACGATGGGCGTCGTTATCGATGGTTTTACCATTGAAAATGGATACGGTGATAATTCCGCTGGAGGAGGAATCTACGTCTCAAGCTCGTCATTGAGCGCGCTAACGATCAAAAATTGTATCATCCGAAACAATGGTGCTTTGAACCGTGCAGGAGTTCTGTATTACAGCGACTACCCGACTGCAAAATTTTACTTCTTCAACAATAGAGTTGAAAACAACTACAATTTAGGTAATGATGCATACACCATTGAATTTAGACTTTCAGATGGGAATGGACTACTTAGTGGCGTAGGTCACATCGTTAACAACTTATTCCAAGGGAACTCTTGTGCCACATCATCTGCAGGAGCCATTTGCGGGCGCTTCACCAATTTATCGCCTGGAACCTTGGATATTCACCTGTTGAATAATATCATTATTGATAATCCACACGGAACCTCAATCCCTGCGCCATTCGGATATGAATTTGGGAACACAAATGGTTCGACAAACCTGTTTATCAACAACAACATTCTCTACAATAATACCAACGTAAGTCACATCATGGCCTTAACAGGTGGAAGCAACTCACAAGTTAATTATGCTACTTCTTACCAAAACATTCAAGATTTCCCAGACATGGAAGGATTAACAAACACACACGTTGTAACGAGTTCACCATTCGTAGACTACAATAATGGAAATTACGGACCAGTTGCGCAATATCAAACAACAGGAAGATATCAAGCGTATTCGACCACAATTTACCCTACTTATGACTTATTAGGAAATCCGCGTTTGACAAGCTCGGGACAAATTGGAATTGGAGCCATCCAAGCAACGGGAACAACTTCCATTTCCGAATTGAACGATGCGACTATCTCAGTTTACCCAAATCCAGCGAAGGACTTCTTTACAGTAGAATGGGATGAGGCTTCCACAGGAGAAATCACTTTGGTGAATTTAGTTGGACAAGCTGTAATGAGTCAGAAGATTAACGAGACATCTGTTTCTTGTGATGCGTCGCAATTAGAATCAGGAGTTTACATTGCCATCATTGAATTGGAAGGAAAAATAGTTAAAACGAACATCACTCTGCACTAATAGATGTAACACCTAAACCGAAAGGCAACTACATGATATGTGGTTGCCTTTTTTCTTAATATCGACATATGTCGATATGTAACTATTTCAATGGTTGAGCACTACTTCCCTCGCTTCTGGCGCTTGTGATAGGTCTTATCCCCTCTTGTTTGAGGCTTTTTGTACTTCTTCTTCACC
>JBFHGY010000439.1:0-3559 GCA_041582905.1 Crocinitomicaceae bacterium
CCTCCTTGTATATGAACTCACTCAACAATAAACTGTTTTCTTCTAAAGGTTCATCCCAGTTATCGAGGTATTCAGGAAGGATATCGTAATACGTAATTTTCGTTTCGAAGAGATCGTTGGTATAGTTCGTTTCTGTGTCGAAATAGTCTTCTTCATCAAATGATCGAAGAGCAGACAATTCATCTTCGCGATCCGTTTTTACCACTTTCCAGGAAGCAATGATTTTCTCAAACGCATCAAATGAAATGGGGTTCTCCACTGCACTTTGAGCATAATACGAAATGACAATTGAATAATCACCGAAATCTAAAGTGCTCACATAAAGTGCTTGAACTTTTTCTCCATTCATTTCCCCCTTAAACCCTGCTTGAACAATCTCTTTCTGGTTCACAACGACTCTTTCTGGTGAACGTTCCACGGATAAACCTTCGTTTCCCTGTTTCAATTGAACGAGTAACTCATCATGGGACAGCGCGAATTCCGTAGCTTCATGAATCACCATTAGAAATCCATGTTCTAATTTCTCTAAATCGACATTATTAAAGTCAATCCCTTCTTTTTGAGCAAACATCGCATCTCCCGAAACATCCGACCCTTCAACAAGAAAAAATCCTTCTGGAATGGTAAATTGAATCGTTTCTCCGTCTTTTACATGCGAACTTTCGTACCTAAGCTGCGCGCTGGAAACTCCAACAAATACGAACAGGAAGGCAAATGATAAAATGTGTTTCATGGGGTTGAATTGATTGACAAATAAACGACTTATTCCTCTATTTCATTGTCTTTAAACGCAGAAGGAAGGAGGTCTGGTATAATTTTCATCATCATGGGGAGCAAAAATGTTCCTCCAGGAATCATAAATACCGCAAATGCCGGCATGGATTTCAAAATATCTTTGAGCTGTTCCTTCACTTTTTCCTTTTCTTCGGGAGTCAGTTCTTCACTCATTGATTTTTTCATCAACTGCACCAATTCTTTACTCTCGGAAAGTTCTAGGGCGAGTTTGTCTTTGTTTCGAGATAAGATTTTCTTCCATCGATTGGTGAAACTACCGTACACTTTTTCGAGTGAAGCGGAGTCACTCAACACTTCGGATTTTTCCCGATTCGCAATGATGAAGTTTTCGATAAACATCATGGTTTCATCCATTTCATCTTCCGGAATATCCATGAATATACGCAAGCGCTCAGCATAGATCATTTCTTCCTTACCAATTTCGTAGTTCGAGAACATAGTAAGCAGCGAAATGTCTGCCAAAAACCGCTTCAACAACCACTGATGTTTGATGTTGCCACTAAAATCATTAAGTGTCGCACCTTCTTCAAAGCGTTCTTTAGCTTGATCTCTCAACTCATCAGGAAGGTTTGCTGAGGCGAGGAACACATTGAATAAATCGCGCTCTACGCTGGATACTTCACCATCTGCATAAGTGGCAAGTGTAATGGCCGTGAGTGCTTCCTGAGCAAATTGGTTGTAATGAAGTAAAGCGTCTTCATCGAAATGCATGCAGTGATTGTAAAACAAAATCACATCCAAATACGCAAAGGCATTGTTGAGACTGTTCACCCACCATTTATTGTCGAGCAAATTGAACTTGATGTCCACGCGTTTTGAAAGAATCTTTTCGATTTTCTCCTCTGAGCCTTCCTTCTTGAAAAACAACAATGTTTGCGCCAAGGATTTGGCATTATGATGTCCGTAGAATTCTGTAAGTCGCGCTAAGAATTCCTCTTTGTCAACTTTTCCTCCTGTTTTAAGATGAACGAAGAGTAAAGCTTCGAACAACAACACTTTTAACTTTTCTTCGTTCGTCCAGTTCTTGGTGTTCAAACGATGACCGAAGATGGCTCGTGTGGGCAATCCGAATACAATTCCACTACGCATACACTTCAAGTGAATGTGTTTGAGATCATCAATCTCATCAAAATGCCGAATGTGAATCCATAGCTCTCCCTTATCGATTAGGTCGAAATATTTGGAAATCCACCCACTGGCATTGGGTGCTATGGAACTTTTCGTCGTACTCATTTCATTACAAAAGTACGGCACGCGACCATAATTTGATCATTTTTAGTGGATAATCATTTGTTGAAGTTCACATTCACCTGCCCGCTTTCGACTTAAATGCGTAGCGAATGGAGAAGCCTACCATGGGCCCCACTTCTACGTATGGATACATGCGAAGTGTGGGACCAACGTCGAATGCTACGTTCACGGGAAACATCGGAAATGTGTATTCGATTCCGATATTCGCATCAAATCCTGTCCAGATACCTGCAATGGATTTTCCATCTTCTCGGTAATTGTAGTTTTGATTCCAGTAACCGATATCGGCTCCGGCTCCCCAATACCATTCTACGGAACTAAAAATAGGGTAATTGCGCGCATACATTCCTTGCAACCAAACATGCCTGCGCCCAAAACCGAAAGTTGCATCAATGGCATTGGAAGACTCTCCTAAAAAGTGTTTGAAACTGATATCGCCATACGCAATATCCAAATTTGACCAATCGCCTCGAATACCGAGGGCTGTTTTGTATTGTTGTGCGTAGCTGGTTGTTACTGCCACCGCACATAGTGCTGAAAGAAGGAAATTTTTCATGGAGAGAAGGTATTGTTGTATCTGTACAACGCAAGAGTGTGAAAAGGTTTCACCTCAAAGAATACGCTCCTGTTTCGATGAAAGGACTAGAGCTTCCCTGCTACCACAAAGGCTTTTCGTTCTGCGAACACCAAACCACCGTCTATTTGGAAAGCTTCAAAAACACCCACGTAAGTTCCGATAGATGCTTTGTTTCCATCTTCTTTCAAGCCATCCCAAATGAAGGTTCCTGAAGCGCCCAACAATTCCGATTGAACCACACGCGTGATTAGTCGACCGCGGTCATCGTACACGGTAAAATGCCCTACATATCCTTCTTCTGTCAATTGATAGTTGACTTGAAGTACATCCTGGTAACCGTCATTATCTGGTGAAACAACGTCACTAGTGTAGTTAAATTCACCGTTTGAAATAGCTGGATAAAACTGAGAGTTCTCCAATCCTGGCGTTGCAAAACCTACTGCTTCTGCTGCCGAATGCCAATTGTTCCTGTCGTTGGAAGCTCCATTCGGATCAATGCGTTCTAAAGAAACCCCGTCTGTATTATCGAGCAACTGAAAATGCCATTCGTCGCTGTACGAAACATGATCCAAAATCGCATTATTCGAGATTAAGTAAACCGTTCCAGAATCATTGCTGTATGTCGGTAAATCCAATTCATATAAATTCGCAGGAACAACCGTTGGATAATATTGCGCGATTTGAGCAATGTCTTCTCCAAGTACTACGTACTCATCGGGAGCAATCAAAATGTGTTCGTCAATTTGCGAGAAGTTCGATACAGTATCATCGTCGTAATTCGCAATTTGGAAGTTGTACAGGTCGATCAATTTGTCGGAATTGTTGTAGATTTCAATCCAATCTCTTCCTCCAGAAACAGGATCTACCAATAATTCGTTGATCACCAAATCACCTTCGACAGCCGCTTCAGGAAGCGTGAACTCACCGTACAAGGTC
>JBFHGY010000440.1:0-3554 GCA_041582905.1 Crocinitomicaceae bacterium
AATTATGAAGCGAGAATGTATGATCCTAGAATTGGAAGGTGGTTTGTTATTGATTTATTAGCTAAAGAATACCCTAATGAATCTCCGTATGGTTTTACTGGAAACTCACCACTAATGAATAAAGAAATTGATGGCAATTACTATGTAGGTATTTTTGGGCAAAAGGTAAGGGTAAAACAAAAAGATGATGGATCATTAAAAGTGGGCTGGTTTGCGAATCGAGCTTTAAAAAGTTTAGTCAAAAAAGTTAACGATTCTGGAAGTCGAACTGCGATGAATCAAGTTTATGAAGCATCCAAAAATCCTACTAAAATTCATATTAAAGAGGTTCATGAAAAAGTAAATAATAGTTTATTTGGACTTCACCAAGCTCATGATAAAAATGGCGACCCTCTTGATTGGGATTCCTCGAAAGACGATTTTAACGGGACTCCCGAATACATTGAAGAAGATGGAATACTTTATTACAAAGAAGCAACGGTTACTATTTTTACGGGAAATATTAAAGCGAGTAACACTAATGGTTATCATGGAAATTCGAAAAACAAAAATATAAAATTATCAGAGGATGAATCTGTTGCAGCTACATTTTCTCATGAATTGCACCACGACACCGATTACGAATTCATTGAAGATTTGAAGAACAGAAGAGAAGGAAAACCGAATAAAGGAATTAAGCCTCACGACAATATCCATCCTAAAGAATTAAAAGTTTGGAAAGAGATGGACGAATCAAACAAAAATCCATAATCTATGAGACCAATTAAATTAAAGAGGATTAAAATTTTGAGTACGATAATTTTCGTGTGGTCTTGTTTTACTGGCAACGCTCAAGGTGGATGGGATATTGAATATTTACCTGTTGGAGACATCGATTCTTCATTTGTCGAAAAAGAAATCGGTTTTGATTTTAAACGATCAAATCAAGATACATTTATCGAATTGAGGTCAAGGCTTGAAATAAGAGATCTTTTAATTCAAACAGATACCGTCGAGCTAGTTATATCGAATCAGACGTATCATTTTGTTGAGAGTTGGGAAATTTATGACGATCAGGGATTTTTAAATGATCAATCACTTAGAAGTACGAATTCGAGAGGAATCACAATAAGTAAAATGATATTGAAGAAAGTTTCCTTAACAGAATTTATTGTCGTAGCCGAAGTAAATGTGGATGGATTAAATAAATCCGTCGAAATCAAGGTAAATAAAAGTTTAATCAAAGGCGTATTAACAAAAATAGAATTGATTGATGATAATTCACAAGAAAGTCCCTCAAGGAAGAGAAAAAGAAAGTCATGTAGAAAAGGAAAATAGTTCACTCCGTGCAGAAGTGAAACACCAAACTCAAAAATGCTTCGGACAACTCTGGAGCATTTTTAATTCATAGCATATCATCTACCGCTTCAATTTCTTCATGAGGTATGCCATGATACCTCCTCGTCACTTTCGTATCCGAATAATTAAACCTACCATCTCAACTATCGCAAGAATTGATTCTTGTGATAGTTCATAAATTCACCCCACAAAAAAGGTGACCTTTCGGTTGCCTTTTCTTAGTAGCGGGAGCAGGTTACGATAGCTATCGTAGCGAACCTACGTCCGTCAGCTGACGGATATGAGCCCGTCTGAAACCAACTTCTCTCGAATGTAAGCTCGACCTCTGCTTGACTTTAATTGCTTTTCGCGCTTCATCGCTTCTGCTTTTGAATCGAATTGTTCACTAAACGCGATTATCCATGGTCTGAATTTTACGGTATAACCTTTAACGGACAACTCGTTGTGCGATTTGAAACGAGATTCCAAATTCGAAGTGTATCCGATATAGATTTTATCAAATGCGCGTGAGTATAAGACGTAAGTGTAAAACATAGTGGTAGGTGTTTAAATCAAAAAAAAGGCAACCTTTCGATTGCCTTTTCTTAGTAGCGGGAGCAGGACTCGAACCTACGACCTTCGGGTTATGAGCCCGACGAGCTACCAACTGCTCCATCCCGCGATATATTCTAGTTTCGATCAACTAGCGGGTGCAAATATAAGGACTCTTTTCAGATATTGCAAGAAATCACCATCAATTCTTGTTACTTTTGTGTTCCCAAACATTCTAGTACAAACGAAAACACATGAATCGATACTTCAATGCTCTGATAGTGATAGCGATAAGCGGAATGACAATGATCGCTTGCGACACCAATAAAAAAACAGATGAAAATCCTTCTGGCGAAACAAAACCCAAAAATGAGGTTGTGGCCGAAGCAAATGTCGAAGGTGAAGCCTATCTGAACTCAATCGATTTCAACGATTCGTTGTACACAGCAAACAGTTTGTTTTACTCCAGAGAGGTGAACGGTCAAACAGAATGGGTGGAAGTGGTCATGTCACTTAACGACTCCAACCAAATCGTTAAAATGAAAGAACAGTTCGTCGTGGCCGGATCGGATGCCATTTTCTCCAATCATTTCTATTTCAAGGACGGACAGAAGTACGCAACCAAGCAATTTTTTATTGAATCGATGGCCGATAGTTCCTACTTCGTAGAGTTGCTGTCGTACTACGGCGAGAATGAAGAAGTCCTGGCAACCAAGCGCAGAACGGCGATATATGAAGACTATCTTCCTCAAGAGCAATTCATGGTAGCAGAGAAAACGCCATGCAATGCGGACCGAGCATACGACATCATTAATCAAAAAGGAAAGTTCGAAACGACCTTCCAAGGTTTTGTAGACATGGAAGGATTTAAGTTCTTGGTAGTTGGAGAAAATGCGAAAAACGGTTATTCATCAGCTTTGATTGTTCAACAGATCACACCACTGATCATTGAATTGCGAAACAACGAATCAAAAATGATTGGGACACCATTGGTCGTTAATTTCCAAACGATCGTTGACGGAACTGGCTCTCAGCAAATTTTACTTGGTGTAAACAAGAAAGCAAAGAGTGAATAACTGACTATTTCCTCTCAACCCAAGAAAATAACCAATTAACCTTTTTTCGCTTTAGTAAACGGGGAAACTTCCTACACTTGTACTTTCAAGAAAGCCTCGATTATTATGAAAAATTGGAAATTCCTTCTGCTATTCGCTTCGTTCTTTTTGACGTCGATCGCATGGTCGCAAGACATGAAGGTGAATGGAACCGTTTACGATACTACAGGAACAGTGCCGCTGCACAATGCTATGGCAATGGCAGTTCGAATGAAAGATTCGGTGCTACTCGGATTCACAAGAACAGATAAAAATGGTCAGTTCTTATTGACAGGATTCCCAGCGGATACCTTCGCTTTGACGATCGAACATCCAAATTTCGACGACAAAACGTATTACATCTTAGGTCATTCTGAGAACTACGAAATCAATATTCCTTCGATTGTAATGCCTGAGGCGTTGCAAGATGTGGAAGAGGTGGTGATTTACGCTTACAAAGATCCAATCTACTACAAAGGAGATACCTTGGTATATGTAGCCGATTCGTTCGCAACACATGAAGGAGCAGTGGTAGAAGATCTTTTGAAGAAATTACCCGGACTTTCTGTGGATAAAGACGGAAAAATCACT
>JBFHGY010000441.1:0-3546 GCA_041582905.1 Crocinitomicaceae bacterium
GCTCAAAAGGCGTGAAAGTTCCCCCGATGCATACGGAAAATCCGCTTGTCGGTCCATTATAAATTCGTGAAGTGTCGTTATTTTGGACATGTTTTGCTTTTTTCTAGAGTTCATTCGATAGGTATCGAATTCAATGGTGCAAATATCGGGAAAATGAATTAGACGACGGGGAGGAGGAAGGAGAAATCAATTTTGATCCTTGAAATTTTCATAACTTACAAGGAAAACAATTATTCAATGCGTTACCTAAACCTAATCACCTTGATGCTCCTTGGGGCACTTTTATCCTGTAAAAAAGACAAACTTGAAGGAGAGCGAGCCATTCTTGAAGGAAGATGGGAGGTAAAGTACTTCATTAAGAAGCATAAATCGCTTTTGACAGGAAGCACATCAATTGTTGATACCCTTTACCCGATGGAGATAGGTCATTCGTTTGCTTTTGAGTTTTTAAAAAAGGGGATTTTGCGTCAAGAATCGGATGGCGAACTGATTCGAAAGGATCGTGTTGTTTTTGATGCATTTAATGAGGAGCTTCCGAATTCTGAATATGATTATTTATGTATTATTCGCTTGAATAATAAAGAAGATGATCTCTTTGTGGCTACGCTTAGCGAGCAAAATATGTCAGTGGGAAGAAACCCAATTTCCGATCAGTTCCTGGCTGATACCATTGGGACTAACGCAATTAGTTACGACTATATTTATGCTAAAAAATAACGTGTTGAGAGCATAAAAAGTTCGAGGTTTTACAAGAATGAAAAACAAAACCCCGACATCCATAAAGGACGTCGGGGTTTATTATTAAAAGTCTGTAGGCTGAGCGCGATGCGTTAAGCCTGTCGAAAATGAATCTTGTAGGGTGAGCGGAGCCGAACTCTACTTCTTCACCAATTTCTTCGTTACAAAAGACTTTCCAGACTCAATTGTTACGTAGTAAACACCTTCTGCGAATGCAGCAGTGTTCATGTTCAATACGTGAGATCCTTCTGCTTTTGTTCCTTCGTTGAAAGAAGCGATTACTTTTCCTGTAATGTCTTTCACTTCGATTGTTACGTCAGCAGCAGCTCCTAAAATGTAGCGAACTGAAGCGTTATCTGTTGCTGGGTTAGGGTATACTTCTGCACCAAACAACAAGCTTTGCTCGTCTAATCCAACATTGTTACTTGCAGGATCCAAGTTCATACGAACCATTGGAGTTCCTGGAGCCAAGTACCAAGTATCGTCAGGAGCGTTGTAAAGGAAACATGTTTGTGGAATCGGAGAGTTTGTTGTTCCGATTGTTGCACCAGCAGTTGTACCTCCGTCACCATCTGTAGCAACAGCTACGAAGTAAGTTTCTCCTGCAACGATTGGGAAACCAGCCGTTCCGCTAATCGCAAAATCAAGGTTAATCATTTGTCCGATGTCTCCAGAAGTCAATGTGTATTCAAAAGACTGATCTTCCAAAATCAAAGCAGATGCCAACGTTGTAGCATTTGGATCAAGTGAGTAGATACGTCCTGTTACAATTGATCCAGCCACTGCTGATGATGCGATTTGCACGTCTACAGAGTAAACAACATCATTTGCAAATGCGTCGTAGTAAGCACCCAATACGAATCCGTCTCCTTGGTTAGAGAAAGTTCCTTCTTGAGTTCCACGGTCACGTGCGTAAATAAAGTTTGTTACGTCGAATGAAATGTTTGCATTGTCATTATCAGCAGGAATGTCCTCTACTTCCGCTTGAGTCAACCCCCAAGTAACGTCGTATGTTCCCAATCCATTTGGTGTAAATGGAGCAACAAACAAACTGTCGTAGTTTCCTGCAGTAATTGAAGCACCTGTGCTCGATGCCGAGTACGTTCCAGCTCCTGTTACGTCTACGTTCAACTGAACATTTGTTTGAGTTGCGATACCATTGTTACGCGCATTTGTAGAGAAATCAATTGCTGTTTGTTGACTCAAAGGAATTTGGTGGTAGTTCAATCCAGCAGATCCCCAGAAAGAAGACTCAGCAGTGATGTCATTGTCCGCATTTGTTGTCAAAGCAACGTCATCAATGAACCATCCAAATGTTGTCCAAGCTCCTGGAGAAGTTTCTCCTGGGAAACGTGAAGTCCACTCAAAACGAATCCAAACTTGTGATGGGTTGTATCCGTTTGCTGCTGAAATAGCGCTCGCGATGTTTACAGATACTGCATCTGGGTTTGAATAAACAGCAGCAGGGTTATTTCCTACGAAGATATCACGGTCGTTGTTTGTGTATACTTCAATCCAGTTTGAACCGTCTGTACTTACATAAACAGTTTGACCATCGTTAAACAAGGCTCCAAATTGCTCAAAAGAAAGCGTTACTTGGTCTGTTCCTGCCAATGTCAATACATCAATTGGAGCGGCAGATGTCAAAGTGTATGTTACACCGATTGCTTGGTCTCCTGCGTTATAATCTCCGTTGTTTACTTCGGCAAAACCTCCACCAGAAGTTGAGTTGATTCCACCAGAGAATGCACCCCACCAACTTTCTACATTCGTTCCAACATTCCATCCAAATGGAGAAGTTTGTCCATCGTTGTCTGCAGTCCAATCTGCTGCGTTAGAGAAATCATTTGTCCAAAAAGTAGTACCAAGTGCTTTTGAGGTTGCATGGTAATTTTGAGTAGGCATTTGGCTCACGGCCTCCAGTTTAGTGTCGTCAAAAGAATAAGGTCTTTCGATAACTTGTGCGGTGGTCATTCCTACTGAGAAAATAGAAGCGATTGCACCTAAGTAAATCTTTTTCATATTAAATTTTTAGTTGTATCCAAAGATAGGGTAATTGTGGTGCCTATCAAAACAGTTTAACCTCCAACTACTACCGATCACTCAAGAAAGGCAACATTTCACGTATTTTAAGAAGGTCTGTTTTAGATATAACAAAGGACTGACAACTTTCTGTGTGGATTGGGAGCAGATTTTCTTCACCCAGCGCATTCACAAGTTTGCTGTCGCCAGAATAGCTGAAGTTGTTGGCGTCGAGGCCCACACGATTCACTCCTACAACATAGCTTTGGTTCTCGATGGCACGGGCGGTCAGCAGTGCTTTCCAGTGGGGCGATCGTTTTTCGGGCCAGTTGGCAACATAGAGCAGTAAGTCGTATGCAGGCTGACCGTTTTCGTCAATTCGGTTACGAGAGATTTCCGGGAATCGAAGGTCGTAACAGATTTGTAGTTGAATTTTCCACCCTTTCCACATAACAATTTGCTCGACCGTTCCTGAAGAGAAATAATCGTTTTCTTTAGCCAACCCAAACGTTTTGCGCTTATCGTAATGGGTAATTTCTCCTGAAGGAAGTACAAAAACACCTCGATTGAAATGTTGATCGTTTTCAGAAATCATTAAAGAGGTATAGAAAGCGCTTTGTTTTTCCTGAGCCATTTTTTTGAGCCACGAAATGGAAGGTCCATCCATCGTTTCAGCCAGCGAAGTGTTCATACTAAATGCCGTCTGAAACATTTCAGGCAAAATAATGATATCGCTTTTTTCAATGCTCGAAAGGAGTTCTTCGTAATGCGTAAGATTTGCCTGTA
>JBFHGY010000442.1:0-3546 GCA_041582905.1 Crocinitomicaceae bacterium
CTCTTTTGAACCGTACAATGATCAGGTGTGCAAAGCGGCTAGAGCCAGAGAGAAGCATGTTTCACGAAATGAGCACGGGAATTTCTGGGGCGTAATCAAAGGAACTCCAGCTGAAAAAGAACAAGCGGCTAAGGTCATTGTGCAAAAAGTGATGGAGGAAAAAACATGGTGGAATGTATTCACTCATTACAAACACGATGTGGTTTACGAAGTAAGAGTTGCATCCGGCGAGGGGATCAGATGGAGAAAAAAGGATTTGGAACTGATTGGTTTTTTGGAACCCTTTCTTAACGATTAAAGAAAAGAACAATGAATGATTTTGAGGAGCAGTATAATTTTTCAGAATTGGAGTGGCAAAGCTGCCTTCGCGTGTTAAATGAGCTGAAGGAGCATCCATTTCAAAATCCAGACAATCGATTGTTTTCAGGATTGATCACAAAGATTCACAAGCAGGCAAAGAAAGAATCGAAACGAAATGACTATTTGCAGAAGAAAGCCGCTGATTTGGCCATCATTCAAGCTTCGAACATTGCAAAAAATGCGTTAAATAATGTTACTTCTTACGACGCCGGCGAACGTGTAAATCAACGCTACACGCCATTACAGCTGGAGAAGAATTGTTACGCATGTAATTCAAAATACAACCTGGCGCATTCGTTCTACAACAGACTTTGCCCACCCTGTTCAGAACTCAACTATACAAATAGATTCAGAGAGGTTGACTTAACAAATCGAAATGTTATTCTGACGGGAGGACGTGTGAAAATCGGTTATGCAACTGCCCTAAAGTTTTTAAGAGCAAATGCCAATCTCACCTTGACTACGCGATTTCCTGCTATCGCATTGAATCAATTGCAGAAAGAAGAAGACTACGACCAATGGAAAGACAATTTGAAGGTCTACGGCTTGGATTTACGCAATCTAAAAGCAGTTGAGGCATTCATTAACGACTATAGAAGCGAACATGCGTACTTGGATATTTTAGTCAACAATGCCGCTCAAACCATACACTACACCGACGAATATTACTTACCCATTTTGGAGAGTGAGCAGAAGCTCCTGGAAGTGTACAAAGATCATTCTTTGCTTTCCCCGAATACAACGGAAGTGATGAGCCAAAAAATGCTCTTGGTTCAGAATGAAACCAACACTGCGCTGAATCGATTTGGAAATCCCATTGATAAACGAGAGAAGAACAGTTGGAATTCAACCTTGGAAGAAGTTCCTGTCACAGAACTTCTAGAAGTAAACTTGATTAATCAAATTTCACCTTATCTTTTGATTAAAGAGTTAAGTCCATTGATGAAGAAGTCCAATTTTAACCATAAATTTATCGTCAATGTAACTTCTTCCGAAGGGCAGTTTAGTTACGACAACAAAACGATCTTTCATCCTCATACAAACATGACCAAGGCAGCTCTCAACATGTTAACACGAACCTCTGCAAAGGAATATCAAAAACACAACATTTTGATGAGCGCAGTAGATGTGGGATGGGTTTCGACAGGAGCGAAAGAGGTTTTACGAAAGAAACAATTTGAAGAAGGATACATTCCTCCATTGGATTCGGTAGATGGAGCATCAAGAATTATGCATCCGATTATTGAAGCTATCCAAAACAATCGTTTAATTTATGGAACACTAGTAAAAAATTATAAAGAAGAAACTTGGTGATCAGATGGTGGTTAGTTTAACTGGAAAAACACTTGGCAGCACACCTTGAGATGAAAGTTCGACTCTTTCACCACCTTCCACCAGTGAGTGAATGGTAGCTTAACGGAAAAGCACCTGTCAGCACTACAGGCGATGCAAGTTCGATTCTTGCCCATTCACGTATATGGCGCTAGCTTAAGGGAAAAGCGCCTGCTCTGCAAGCAGGAGATGAGGGTTCGATTCCTTTGCGCCATCTAAGGTTTGATGTGATGATCGTTTTATATTGTGATAGCGTAGTAGACAACAAGGCGGTAGAACCCGACTACCACCATGAGCAAAGCTCTGCCCGCTCGGCTGGATTTGAAACGCTTTTAATGAGTTTTGAAGAACTTACCAGCGGAAATATCACAAAAGCACTCCGCCTGATTCCAGAATTTGATGAGCTTCAAAAAGGACTATATCGAGGATGGATGCTCACACCAAATGACTACCAACAGCTCTACGAAGGCCTACTTCAAAAGAATGTTGAATTGATTAATTCTCCTGTTGAATACGCACATTGTCATTACCTTCCGAATTCGTATGATCGCATACAAGGCACCACCCCAACATCAAATTGGACAAAGCCTGGTTTTCCCATCAGCGATGAACACATCATTGAACTCGCATCAGAATTTGGCAATCGCCCAATCATCGTTAAGGATTATGTAAAATCAGAAAAACACAACTGGGAAGATGCGTGCTACATTCCCAATGCATCCGACGAACAAAAGGTACTGGCAATTACCAAGAAGTTTCTGGAATTACGTGGCGATCACCTGAATGAGGGATTGGTTTTCCGACAATTCGAAGAACTGGAGTTCCTGGCAGATCATTCAAAAAGTGGAATGCCACTGACCAAGGAGTTTCGCATCTTGTTTGCTCATCAGAAGATTGTTGCCGTTTTCGATTATTGGGATGAGGGAAATTATGGAGAAACGAAACCCGACCTCGACTACTTTTCCCAAATTGGAGAAACCATCGAGAGTAACTTCTTCACAATGGATGTTGCCCAAAAGAAGGATGGCGAATGGATCATTATGGAATTGGGAGACGGACAAGTGGCAGGTTTGCCCGACAATGCAGATCCCGAAAAATTCTACCTCGAATTAATGAACGCATTATAAAAAAGCGGGACACATCTCTGCATCCCGCTCCAAAACCAAATCTTCTTATGTTTCTTAATATCCGTATCCTTTGAGTGATGCCGCAAAGTCTCCTGCGTACACTGGATCGAACCAGTAAAATCCTACGTGGATGTAATGTAAGTTTGCTACGCTATGTTGCACAGATGTTGACATTCCAGAGTAACAGGATCCGTCGAACAAAGTAACTCTTCCTCCATTCAATATTTCAAGTGATGAAATGTTATCATTCGCTTCATACAACCACTGTTGCTGGAAGTATCCGCTAAATGCTCTGCGTAAGAAGGTGTACTCTTCTACGAAATCTGCGTGCTTGTAAAACTTGAAAATCGTACTTGATGAACCACTTGTGTAATTGGTGCATGGCTCGCGTAAATCAATCGCCGATGCCTCATCGATGTGCGCGTAGGAATTCATTTCTTCGTTTGAATTAAAAAGGCGGATATCAAAATTCAAACCGTCTTCACTTACGTTCTCAACCAAAAAAGCAGCATTCTCTGGAGAACCATTCTTTTCGATCAGTTCTTTATGCAATTCGATGTCTCCTCCGCTTCGTACGAGTTCGTTTTCCTCATTGATCGAATACGTCACAGAATAGATTTCCTTTCCGTAGGAATAGTTATGCGTTACCGTGGTGATTTTCGAAGATTCTAATACGTCTTCAGTGTGGTTAGGAGAAACATCTTGCTTCTTACAGCTGACAACGAGC
>JBFHGY010000443.1:0-3530 GCA_041582905.1 Crocinitomicaceae bacterium
GCAAGATTGATCTTGGTTGGCAAAGGTCCGGAGAAGAAAAGGCTACAGAAAATCGCATCCGAGTCAGAGTATAGTGAATATATAACATGGATCGAATGGGTAGACCATAGTGAAATGGATCAATTGTATCAGGATTCCGATATCTTTCTTTTTCCTTCTCATGAAGGTGCGGGCATGGTTGTGCCAGAGGCGATGAGCCATGGGTTACCCGTACTCACCTTCGATAATGTGGGGCCAGGAGAGTTGGTAGGAATGAAAGAGTTGACGGTCGCCTACGGCAATTACGAGGAATGTACTACCCACTTTGCGAGTAAATTGTTGGAACTTTACTTGGATCGATCGGAAAGAGTACGCCTACAGAAGTGTATGAAAGAGAAACATGCTCAACACCTAACCTGGAAATCCAAAGGAGGAGTAATCAGAAAAGAAATTAAACAACTATTAAAAGCGAGTTAGTATGAAGTCTATCGTTGTTTTTCACCCATCAAATGATCTGTATGGAGCAGACAGAATTTTAGTATATGCGTTGCAATCTTTTCCTGCGACAGCAAAGAAGGTAGTGTATATGCCCAAAGAAGGACCTTTGTCTCAATTAATTCAGGATTCGGTAGAAAATGTTGAGATCAAGATACAAGCTGATTTGCCCATCATTTTTCGGGCAATTTTTTCACCAAAAGGAATTATTCAATTCCTCAAGAATTATCGATCATTTAAAAAACGCTTAAAAAAGGAACACAAGAAGCACGCATTCGATTTAGCTTATGTAAATACGCTTTCTTGCTCTTTCCTACTACCGATATTATCACGTTTGGGCATCAAAAGATTTGTTCATGTACATGAAATTCTTGAACGTCCGAAAATCGTTGCGCGCGGAACAGCTTACTTAGTTCGAAAGTACAGTGACTATGTCATTTCGGTATCAAATGCCGTTGCCAACAACCTGATTCAATTGGATGCTCGCATTCAAGACAAATGTTATTGCTTGCATAATGGAATAAAGCCTATCGAGACTGTTGAAAAAGAAGTAAATGAACATTTGACCTTCTATCTTTTTGGTCGCATTATGCCGAAGAAAGGGCAGTGGTACTTGGTGGACTCCCTCTCTATCATTCCAGAGTTTATTCGCAGTCGAGCACGTTTTGTTATTGTTGGAGGGCCGCCTCCTGGTCGTGAGCATCTTTCGAACTCCTTGAAAAATAGAATTAGAGAAGTGGGATTGGAATCTATTATCACACTCAAAGGTTTTTGTGCCGATATAAGCGAAGAGATGACCAAAGCGGATCTTTGTATTGTTCCCTCACTTATGCGAGATCCATTTCCAACTACAGTACTTGAAGCAATGTCTTCGGGAAGACCGGTAATCGCAACAAATCATGGAGGTGCAGCTGAGGTGATTCAGCATGGATCCAATGGTTTTTTAATTTCTCCAGACAATTCAGAGCAGTTTGCGGCAGTAATTGAGAAGGCGATTCTAAACAAAGATGCCATTCAAGAAATGGGAAGATTAGCGCAAGAATCGTATCACAAGGAGTTTACCCTTGAACGATTTCAGAAGGATTGGAAGGAGTTACATAAAAAGCAATTGAATCATTCTTAGAAAATTGATTCAAAATGGGAAAGGTAAAATATCCTGCTTTCGATTAAGTAGTTGATAATGATGTGTTTATGAATTTTGGTCTGATTTTAGTCTGAAAAACAGAAAACTGAACGAAATGAAAAGGATAGCAATAATTGGTAGTGTAGGAGTTCCAGCCAACTACGGTGGGTTTGAAACACTCACACAGAATTTGGTAGATCACTTGGGGGACTCCAATGAGATTACGGTATTCTGCAGTAGAAAAGCGTATACGAAATCAGAACGAAAGAAAACCTACAAAGGAGCTCGTTTGAAATATGTTCCATTGAAAGCCAACGGACTCTCTAGCATTTTATATGATTACATATCAATCATCTGGAGTTTGTTTTATACCGATACCATCGTTGTATTGGGTGTTTCAGGTTGTTCAATACTGCCATTTATTCGTTTGTTCACCCAAAAGAAGATCATCGTAAATATTGATGGTTTGGAGTGGAGGAGAAAGAAGTGGAACAAAGTGGCTCGATGGTTCCTTCGGTTAAGCGAGATGTTTGCAGTACGTTTTTCGCATGCGCATGTAGCAGATAACAAAGCCATACAACGATATACTGCGATGTACTACGGGAGTGTTGGACATGTAATAGCCTACGGTGGCAATCAGAACAGGGATACATCCAGAGATTACGAATTCCTTACCAAGTATAATTATCTGAAAGGTGACTATTTCATCAAAGTAGCTCGTGTAGAACCAGAAAATAATATCGAAATGGTGTTGAATGCTTTTTCAAAAACACAACGTCAATTAGTGGTAGTAGGAAATTGGAAGAACAGCACATATGGAAAAACGTTGTTCAATAAGTACGTTGAATACGAGAATATTCATCTGCTCAATCCAGTATACGAAAGTGCGGAAATTGATTTTTTGCGCTCCCATGCCACTGCATACATTCATGGTCATGAAGCAGGAGGTACCAATCCATCCCTGGTCGAGGCCATGTGTTTAGGATTACCTGTTTTTGCGTATGACGTTTCTTTTAATCGTGAAACGACGAAATCCGCAGCCATGTATTTCCAGAATGCCGAAGAATTGGTTCAATTGCTAAACGCTATAAAAGAACCATCGCTTAGAATGAACTGGGTAAATATGAAAGCAATCGCCCAACAAAATTACCAATGGAAAGATATTGCCCATCAATACAATGAATTGATAACGGGAGTCTATAGTGAGAGTCTCAAGAAAGCGGTCATTGAAAGAATCAATCGCCCTGACCGCATTCGATTACGGACAAATGAGTTCGAAGCAATGATTAGAACACAAGGCATGAAATTTAAACTCTGAGACGATGAAAAATGAACCAATACTATTTGTTTGTGTCGTACTGCTTTCCGCAATGGGGACGTATTTTATCTTACCACGATTGATTCAATTGTTGAAATCGAGATCGGCGCTAGATCTGCCAAATCATCGATCTTCACACAAAGTGCCAACCCCAACAATGGGGGGGATCTCCTTCTTTATCGGGTTATTGGTTGCAATTATTGTCAACCCCAGTATTGAAATAGTACTAGTCGCACTGTTGATTGCCTTATCTGGGGCGTTGGGTTTTTGGGATGATTTAAAAGACCTATCACCTAAGCTTCGCCTCGTATTGCAAGCGTTGATTGCAACAGGCTTTTACTTCGTAGGTTTCACAGTAGGACCGTTGGTGAACTTATTAATTGGTGTTGACATTCCAGCCTATTTGAATTGGTCGCTAACTGTGTTTTTCATGTTAGGATTGATCAACGCTTTTAATCTGATAGATGGGGTAGATGGATTATTGATAGGGCTTACATTGATTGCCAGTATGGTTTTCTCCATCATTTTTTTCGTTCAGGGACAAATACCAAGTCTGATTATTTCTTTAGCAATAACAGGTGTCTCAATAGCATTTCTCATGTACAACTTCGAACC
>JBFHGY010000444.1:0-3526 GCA_041582905.1 Crocinitomicaceae bacterium
GAACAAGAATGTATCGCATCAGAAGTAACGAAAGTACTTTCCAGTTTTAGTACAAAAGATGCGGGAACCAACACCATTGAGGACGATTTCTACACAATCAAAGGGACTGCTTTCCAGAAGTACAGAAGCGCGTTAACCGAGAACGATCTCGGTGCGGAGGCGCTTGCGGAACCAATGTTTACAGGAAAGGCAGCCTATTCCACGCAAGAGTATGTATTCGATAATGCAACAGACTCGAAAGCGACAGACGGAAAGGCAGCGGTGAGTAACCCTGTGCTGACGTATATCAATAACGAGCCGGACACAGTTGGATATTATCTCGATCAATCCATAAAGAATGCAAACGGAAATTATGCCAATGCACTGGCGTATACGATTAATGACATTTATCCACTCGTAAATGAATGGGAAGATGTGATTGTGGATAGTACGGTAACGCTTCCTCTGCAGATTATGGTGGCATGCACCAGCTTAATTGAATTAATTCCCAACTCAGTAAACGAATTGACGGACTCTACATTGGATTCGTACAATGTGGAGATTGAAAAGCTGTGCAGTTACACGAAACAATTACAAAATAGATATCAAAACCCTAATCTTGTTGCGAAAATCACGGAGAAGACGCGCTCGATGGTGTCATTATTGGTCAATCAATTGACGGCCATTTGTTGTAGCTCGAAAAAACTGAAAGCCTTATTGGAGGAAGTAAAAGTGCGCAAAGAAACGATCTTGAGTCGATTGAATTTTGCCAAGTTTGCGGAGGAACATCCAGGACTGGAACACAAGGCTGGAGCAGGACCAGGACAAACATTCGTGATTGTTTATGTCAATCATCCTGTAAGAAGAAAAATTAGATCGTACATCAAAGGAGCGATAGGTGAGTCATCAGCGAATGAACAACCTGTCAAGTTCATGGGAGATGCAGAGATGAGTTTTGAGAAGATGGCCATTGCACCAGAAGGTGCAAGCGGAACATCAAAAGAGGACATCGCAAGCATTGAGGAACTGGCAAAGACGGATAATACAGGAAGAGTTTCGAGCTTCTTCGGGGAATACGAGACAATTATTCGAAAGGGAGCAGTTATCGCCGATTTCACACTTCCTTACTTATGCTGTTCGGACTGCGCACCAATTAGCTTTGTGTTGCCAAAGGTTCCAGTATCACTTACGCTTTCTGATACGATGTACTGCATCGATGATACAAACAAAGAAATCGATTTGACGGTTACACCAGATGATGGAACGGTAACCGTGGTGGATGCAGTTCCTGGCGTCACTATTTCAGGCAAAAAACTGAGCATCGATGGATCCATTTTCCCATCAGAACTGCTTGGAACAACCTTGAAATTCAAAGTCGACGGAGAAGAAACAGATGCTGAACTATTGGTGTCGAAAACGCCAGATCTTGATTTTACACTCCCTGAACCAGGAGCGAACCGAGTGGTAAACTTTACGGTCTCTGGTGATGACTCACCTGATTTCACCTACTTGTGGGAGTTTGGAGATGGTATGACAAGTACTGAACGAGAACCAACACACGATTACTCGGATTCAGGATCTCGTGATGAGTTCATCGTTACTTTGACCGTAACAGGAGTTGGATCGATTTGCCCTAAAATTGTTTCGCATACATTGACATTTGTGCAGGTAACGGTTTCAGTGGAGACGGATAAAGTATGTGAAGGTGACGAGCCGATTCCGTTCATTATTTCTCCAGAAGGAGCTGTTGCTGATATCCAAGGAGAAGGAGTAAATCAGGAGAAAACACATTTTGATCCTTCACTTGTTGGACCAGGTGCTTACCCGATGTCATTTGATGGAAATGTCTTCGCTACCATCACGGTGAAATCTCCTCCCGTAATCAAGAGTAAAATAATTGCGAAGGTCAACGGAGTGAATCTCGATTTTTCAATTGAAGCCACAGGAGTTGAAACCTACGCTTGGACCATTACACTTCCGGACGGAAAAACACGAACATCTGTAAAAGCAACACCTAGTTTGCCATTTGAAACAATTGACTTGTACAAACAGGGCGAAGTGATTAACATCAAGGTGGAAGTAAGCAATCCGTGTGGAAAAGCAGGGACAGAAATTTCATGGGTGATTCCAAATAAAACAGAACCAAACGCTCAATTGGATCAAGTAAGATACTGCAGCAATGATAAAACAGTGTACGACTTCAAAACGGAGAACTTTACAAGTACGACGACCATTGAAGGAGAAGGCGTAAATGCGGCAGTAGAACCTCCAACGTTCTCGCCTTTAGGTTTAGCACCGGGTGAATACGATATTTTGGTAGATGGAAATGTGGTCGATACAGTGATTGTATTGGATAAACCAACGATCGAAATTGCAGAATTGAATCCTACAACGGATGGCTTGGCTGCTTCAACGACCTTGCCAACAGGAGTTTCGTTGGAATCTCTCGAATGGAAATTCTTAGATCCTGCTACAGGAACACCGCTACATGAGCCAATAACAGGTCAAAAATCTGTTGAAGTGAACTTTAGTGATTTCACTGATGAAAAATGGACGGCAGTTCGTGTTGTAATTTCAGGACAAGCTGGACCATGTGGACCAGTAACGGCGAACGAAGTGTTCTCTCGACCTCAAGAAGTAAATGTAACGCTCGAACAATACAATTTCTGTGCAGATGATACAGGAAATTACAAGTTCTTCTTCTCACCAGATAATGGCACAGTGACGATGTCAGGAAGTGGAGTAAGTACCGAAGGGAAATCATTCTCTCCTGCAGGACTGGCTCCAGGGTCGTACATCTTGACAGCTTCCAATGGAAAAACGCTATCGGTTACGGTTTACGATAAACCTACACTTGAGATTGGAACAATTACGACACAAACAAACGGCTTTGCAACTTCTACGGTCTTGCCCGCGGGAGTACTGTTGAAATCAGTTCAATGGACATTTACACATCCTGAAACAGGAGAAGAATTGCATCCGCCAATTACGGCATCAACAAGTATTCAAGTTGACTTCAATAATTTCACGAATGAGTGGACAGAGGTGGATATTCAATTGAATGCAATCGCAGGGCCTTGTGGCAATGTTTCTGCGAGTACGACGTACGCTAAACCATCAAAAATAGATGTGGCTGTGTCTTTGCCGAGATACACATTCTGCGAGGGAGATAAAGCAACGTATGATTTCATATTTACGCCCGATCAACCAATGATGATGTCTGGTCCAGGTGTAAATTCTACAGGAACAGGATTTACTCCGAGTGGATTAACGCCAAGTACATACACGCTCACAGCAGAAGACGGAGATGTATTAACGGTTACAATTGTTGACTCGGCCATTGGTACGGCAAATACGCCTGTGTATGACAGTAAAAATCAACAAATAACATTGAGTTTCACGCCGCTGAATGGTACTACACAACTTCCAGACGTCGAGTGGAGAATTGGAATCCAGGAACTCGGCGATTTGCCAGGTTCAACAAGCGTCAACTACAAAATTTCCATGGCTGAGTTGAAATTGAATCCAGGCGATACCTTATTGTATC
>JBFHGY010000445.1:0-3522 GCA_041582905.1 Crocinitomicaceae bacterium
GAAACGAAACCCGACCTCGACTACTTTTCCCAAATTGGAGAAACCATCGAGAGTAACTTCTTCACAATGGATGTTGCCCAAAAGAAGGATGGCGAATGGATCATTATGGAATTGGGAGATGGACAGGTGGCGGGTTTGCCCGACAATGCAGATCCCCAAAAACTCTACCTCGAATTAATGAACGCATTGTAAAAAAGCGGGACACATCTCTGCATCCCGCTCCAAAACCAAATCTTCTTATGTTTCTTAAAATGCGTATCCTTTCAGTGATGCCGCAAAGTCTCCTGCGTACACTGGATCGAACCAGTAAAATCCTACGTGGATGTAATGTAAGTTTGCTACGCTATGTTGCACAGATGTTGACATTCCAGAATAACATGATCCGTCGAATAAAGTAACTCTTCCTCCATTGAGTATTTCAAGTGATGAAAGGTTATCATTCGCTTCATACAACCACTGTTGCTGGAAGTATCCGTTAAATGCTCTGCGCAAGAAGGTGTACTCTTCTACGAAATCAGCGTGCTTGTAAAACTTGAAAATCGTACTTGATGAACCACTGGTGTAATTCGTGCATGGCTCACGTAAATCAATTGCTGACGCCTCATCGATGTGTGCATACGCATTCATTTCTTCGTTTGAGTTGAATAGGCGGATATCAAAATTCAACCCATCTTCGCTTACGTTCTCCACCAAAAAAGCAGCATTCTCTGGAGTACCATTCTTTTCGATCAGTTGTTTATGCAATTCGATGTCTCCTCCGCTTCGTACGAGTTCGTTTTCCTCATTGATCGAATACGTCACAGAATAGATTTCCTTTCCGTAGGAATAGTTATGCGTTACCGTGGTGATTTTCGAAGATTCTGAGACATCTTCAGTGTGGTTAGGAGAAACATCTTGCTTCTTACAGCTGACAACGAGCGTTGCTCCGATTAATAAAAGTCCGAGTGATTGAAATACTCTTTTCATGTAAATTATTTTGTGGCCTACTCTAAAAATGACTTTTCGGCTATCGTCAGATCGGCAGAAGTGCGCAATCATGAGGTAGTTCCTCCAAGTGGGAAGAACCTAACCGAGATCAGGTAGATTTTTTTAAAATAATTTGAAAACAGTGTGTACGAACGGTTGCGTCCGCGCCTTTTACTTCAATCGCAATGCCATGGAAGTACCTACGAAGACATTGTTCTTCGACGTACCATTTCCAACCGTGTAGATTGCGCGTTGATTATGCAATGAACGTCCTTCTAATCGGAATAAGAATTGTTCTGTGAGTTGGAAATCCAGATTGAGCGAGTAACCAAGCAGAGAGAAGCCGTTTCCATCGTTGGTTGATATGATCACTTCATTTTCATCGCTGTAGTGCTCCAGACGCGCTCCAATTGAAAACTTAGGGCTGACGTCGTACTTTGCCAAAAGCGTGGGCACATACCACATATTGTACTCGGATGATCCTTTGGATTGTTGCTCTACTCCGATATCAAAACCGAAGAGTAAGCTGAACTTATTCGACAGTTCAGAGGTGGCATAAAAATCATGGAAATAACGCATTCTTCGGATCGAATCTGGGAATTCAGAGCCGACATACGAACTACTGTTAATCGTCCATTTATCGTTCGGGCGATACGTAACCTGATGCCCTACTCCCATCAATTGATTTCCACTTAAGCGCTGAATGCGTTGCCACCCATTCGCCACGGTAAGACCGAAATCCCACTTCTTGTTCTTCGTTGTTGTGTAGAGCTTTGCTCCAGCCAAATAATAAGGAGAATTCTCTGCTGCCAAACTGCGTGTCAAATTCCAACAGTCAGCGCCCACAGCACTCTCAAACCCAATGTGAGAAGGAAAAACGCCCGCCGTCAGCCACGTTTCGCTCTTTTTAGAGACTTTGTAGCTCACAGAAGCTTCACTAATCATTCTGTAGATCGCTGGTTCATGCGCTAAGTTTGAACTGGCATAGGTTCCTGTCATGAGCGCAAGGTTTCCTTTTACTCGTTTCTGCTCATACGCTAATTCAATTTGAGCCAAGTTGACATTAATCTCGTTATGTCGATCGAATGCGTAGAAAAAATCGGGGCGATTATGATCCGATGGATTCGCAAAATCATAGATGTAGTAGGCTTCCACATAACCAGATACATTCAGGCTCTTTGGCTTTTCAGAATCTGGTGCCACTTGAGTCATTCCGAATTGGATACCTACGAATAAAATAAGTGATAGTGCTGTTAACTTTAAATACATCCGATTATTTCTTTTTTGATTAGGTCGATTTGCCATACCCCAAAGGTATTTGAATTTATCGAGGTGGAGGTCAATTCGTATTAATTGCACATCTGTTCGCAGAGATCTATAACAAAAAAAGGAAGCTCTTTCGAACTTCCTTTGCTGATTCATTTATCTTTTTTATCGAATCAAGTTAACGAGGCCATGAACCTTAACACGTTCATCGCTGTCCAATCGCTTAAATTCAATTTTCCATGTATACGTACCGTCTTCCACAATCGAAGTAGAACCAGTACCGTACGTTCCATCCCATCCAATGCTTGCATCGTGAGATTCGAAAATCACTTCTCCCCAACGGTTGAAGATCAACAACTCAAAGTCATAAGGATCGAATCCTGAATGGAATACTGGCTGGAACGTTTGATTGTAATTATCGTTGTCTGGTGTGAAGGTATTCGGCACATAGTAAATCAACAATTCTTTCACATCGATTGTTCTATATGCTGTATCCGAACATCCATACACTGGCGAATACGCGATCAATTCAACTTCGTAGCTGTTTGAACCTTCTTCAGGGAAGACATGTGATGGATTCTCCTGGTTAGAAGTTCCTCCATCTCCAAAGTCCCAGCTATATGTAGACGCATCAATTGAATTGTTTTGGAATTCAACTTCCGTATCCAGACTTTCCACTTGTGAAGACGATGGAGTGAATGCTGCTACTGGCACGTTTTCGATGAAGATGAAATCATCGTACTGATCTGTGCTCGTACAACCGTTCACTGTTGTCACCGTAAGTCCGATGTCGTAAAGTCCTCCATATTGGAAATCGTACGTTGCTCCGTTGCAATCTCCAGGAATGACATTCCCGTCAACCGTCCATACACAATTGTCGAAGGCGCTTCCACCTGTTGACGTACTTGTGAAGTTAATTTCCGTTGGAGCACATCCTCCCATTAGATCAGACATGAAACTAATTGTTGGTAAGTTCTCCATGGTAACCACCATATCATCCGTTGAGAGACAACCTAAGTTATCAGCTGTTACGGTGTAGGTAGATGTTGCTACTGGTTGCCATGGCACTCCGTCTACAACACCATTATCCCACCAGATTGGCATTCCCCATGGATTGTCTGCATAAACTGTTGCCCAGTCACCCACACAAACGATGGTATCAGGTCCTGCTGAAATTGGAGGATACACCGCAAGAATGGTAATTTCCTGAGTTACGTAGATCATATTTCCACAGGCATCCGTTACGCTATATGTACGCGTAATGATTTCCCCGTTACAAACGTTTCCATC
>JBFHGY010000446.1:0-3516 GCA_041582905.1 Crocinitomicaceae bacterium
ATTCATGGCGATTTACTTCAAAAAGAACGTGATAAAGTCATGCGTGCCTTCAAAAATAAAACACTACGTGTTTTGGTACCGACAGAGGTTGCCGCTCGTGGAATTGACATTTCTGGTTTATCCTTCGTGGCGCATTATCAACTTCCAGAAAGTGATGAATATTATACGCATCGAAGTGGACGAACAGCAAGAGCAGGAAAAGAAGGAGTTTCCATGTGTTTTGTGAGTACCTCCGAAATTAAGACACTCCGCAATTACGAACGAACCTTGGGATTAAAGTTTCGACAAGTGAAGTAGCTAATCGAAAACAACCCTTGTTGACATTACTTCCCCATTACGCTCAAACAGGACATCTATTTCATCTTTCGGATGGAAATACCCTAGCGCTTTCATGTAATCATCCATTGAGTGGATATCGAGTTCACCCATTTTTAGGACCACATCGCCCTTCTGTAGGTTTGCTTTCGCTGCAGGACGATCGTCTTTCACTCCATCAATTTTGAGTCCCTGTCCATCAAACAAGTAATCGGGAATAATCCCCAAAGTGACATTGAAACTGCGTTTATCGGCACTCGCATCACGCGTTTTTTCAAATTTCAAATCCTTCTTTTTATCAAGGCGAATGATCAACTGTTCAATGTAATATGCTACATCATGCAGGCCTTCAAAATTGATTAATTCCACATCATCCTCAGGCTTGTGATACTGCGCATGTTGTCCCGTAAAGAAATGTAGAACAGGCACTTCATTCAGGTAGAAAGAAGTATGGTCGCTCGGTCCCATCCCCGACGAGTCCAGTCTGAACTGGAACTCTGGAGAAGTGATTGTATTCATTGCAGGAACAAAGGAAGGAGACGTCCCAATTCCATTTACTGCCAATCGACGTTCTTCATCCAAACGCCCCACCATATCCATGTTAATCATGAAGGAAATGAATTTCAACCCTTCTTTTTGCGAGTCGGCGAAAAAATGTGATCCCAATAATCCTTTTTCCTCTCCCGTAAAGGCAATAAAAATGACGTTGTGTTTTAGTTTTTGCTTAGAGAGATGTTCTGCCAATTGTAAAAGCGCTGCTACTCCACTCGCGTTATCATCTGCTCCATTGTGCACTGCATATTGATCACTCAGTGAATTTTCATCTCCCCAACCTAAATGATCGTAATGAGCACCGATCACAATGCTGTACTTCGATCCATTATCGATTGTGCCAATTACATTTCTACCCGAAAGTCGTTTTCCCGTGAATTCGGTGTCGTGCGGATGAGCTTTGGTTTGCTTCGAAAATTCTTGAAAGTAGGAATCATTCTGAAAAGGTTTGAGTCCAATCGTTTCAAAACGCGAAGCGATGTAATTCGCTGCAAGTACCTCACCTCGTGTTCCAATTTCTCTTCCTTCCAACGAGTCATGCGACAAAATCGTGACGTCAGCAATCAGCGACTGCGACACTTGTCCGAAGCTCCACCCCGTTACACATACAATCGCAAGAAGTAATCCTTTTCTCATCTTAGTGTTTTACAAATGATCGATGTTCTTCATTAATTCCGTCTGTAAGAACGAACAAGTAGTTTCCATCTGCCAATTTGGATACATTCATTTTTTCTTTCTGATATCCGTTGAACTCCAATGAGAAACTCTCCTCCTGCACAATTTTCCCTGATGAATCTAAAATACGCGCTGTAAAATCTCGGTTTTGTGGTGCGTAGAATTCAAAAGTCAGTTTTCCTCGAACGGGATTTGGGTACATTTCTAAATCCAATACATGTTGTCCCGTCAATGGAATCTCCTCCAAAGATGCTTCGCCTTTATTAATGTATACTTTGAAAATCACATTACTCGCGGAGCTTTGACTTCCATCGTTGATAAAGAAGATATTCTCAGCTGTACTTTCAATTCCTCCAAAAATGTATCCTACCAAGGTTTTGGTTTGCGGAACAGCATTCAAATCAAGAATTTCATGCGTTGGATAATACTGTCGAACAGGAATAAACTCTGCTCCTGACCCTACTAAGGTTGGCATTTCGATGTAATCGAGTTTTACTTCTTGCATCGCTCCGTTTGCATCGCGCGTTACACGACTAATTGTTTTCACAAATGGAACATCCACATCTTCGACTAAATTGTTTTGAGCGTCCAATGTAAACTGACTCATTCCGCCAAAGAAAAGTGTGTGCATGGTATTCGCATTCGCATCTTGAATCGCAAATGAAGCACTGTGGTATTGACTCAAGTATTGATTGAATGAATTGTTTACCGTGTAGCCAGCACTCGTAACGTCAACTGAGTTTAAGTATGGCATATCCACATAGTCGAACACTCCTGAAAATGCGGTATATCCCTTATCTCCATTTGGAAAAATCTGTGGCGCCATGTTGTAATCTCTTCTGTGAAGATTAACGGTATCGTGCTGTGCTGTATAATTTTGTATGCTCAAATTAGTTCCATCATCGTTGATCTCAAATGTGCGTACATCATTCGTATAAATCTGCGTAAATCCTGGTCCATGGTTCGGCCCCATTGGATTGTATGCTCCGTCGAACAATTGTCCTCCGACGAGATAGAAAGTACCATCCATGTATCCAAGCTGTCCACCCGTAACTTTCAAATTCACATCAGAAACTTGTCGGAAGTACGGTGTTACGCTCGTATTATTGATAACCGCATTGGCTAATTCATCGAGAGAAACAGCCGTCAAATTGGGAAAAGTAACGTGTCCTCCATTAATCGCGCTGTAACCGTATCCTCCAACGATGTACAAAGTCGTATCGCGCTGAAAGAAATTCTGATTGGTTGACTGCACTTGTTCAAAAATCGCAGCAGGGAGCATACTCAAGTCACTACTCCATACTTGTTCCGAAACAGGGTCGATCACGAATACATTCTTATTGTTATCCGCTTCTAAAAACGCTGCAAACGGCTGTCGTTGATGCAATCCATCAATACGACCTCCCAGAATGACCCATTTTTCATCTGAAGTGATTCCAAAGGAATAAGAATGAACGCCAGGCGTATTTGGAATTTGTAGCGCCTCCATCTCGATGACAAATTCCTCGGGAGTTTGACTAAAGGCAGTTGGGATCAGTCCCAGTGTTAAGGCTAATAGTAAGTGTTTCATTGTTTTTGGTTTGATTGATATAACTCGTGCAATTTACCACGTAGGTTTGGTTTGGATTGTGACGTGGGTTACAAAGCATTACTATTTAGTTAAATCGAATAAATTACACGCTTATGGAGCACATAAGAAATGACATTCATCATGTTTACGAAATGGCAAATTCTCTACCTTTGAATTATTCGAACATTCAACAATTTCATTCCATGAATTATTCCATTCACGCTTCATCTTTCGCTCACGATTCTGCTTCCATTCAGATCAAAGAAACTGCCACTCAGTTCGGAATAACTCCCGAAACAACTGACACACTCCCAAGTCCAGCCGAATTGTTTCTAGGAGCTTTTGCTTCTTGTGTTTTGAAGAATGTAGAACGCTTTTCAGGATTCATGAAGTTCTCCTATACA
>JBFHGY010000447.1:0-3508 GCA_041582905.1 Crocinitomicaceae bacterium
CACCACCTGATCAAATGTCAGCGTGTACAAATCAGCGTAATTATGAATCAATCCCACTTCTACCAAAGCATCGACTGTTTCGGCTCCCAAACCATCAATATTCATGGCTTTTCGGCTGATAAAATGTTCAATCTTTCCTTTTACCTGAGGAGGACATCCTAGTTCATTCGGGCAATAATGCTGTGCTTCACCTTCGCGTCTGATCAACTCCGTGTTACACTCAGGACATTCATTGATAAACGCAACTACCTCGCTTACTTCGGATCGAGCATCTACGTTCACCCCAACAATTTTCGGAATGATTTCGCCTCCTTTTTCTACATATACTGAGTCTCCAAGGTGTAGATCGAGTTTTTCAATTTGATCTTGATTATGCAAAGAAGCACGCTTAACAGTCGTTCCTCCCAATTGCACAGGTTTCAAATTCGCTACCGGCGTAATTGCACCTGTTCGTCCCACTTGATAGGTTACTTCTTCTAGAATGGTTTCAACCCGCTCTGCTTTAAACTTGTAGGCAATTGCCCAGCGCGGCGATTTGGCTGTAAACCCAAGGATTTCTTGTTGATCGTAGTTATTCACCTTGATCACAACCCCATCGATTTCAAAAGGTAATTCTTTTCTTTTTTCATCCCAATAATTGATGAACTCCATGACACCTTCCACCGAATTTGTCTTCTCGATGTAGCGTTCTTTATGTGGAGGGACTTTAAATCCCCAATCAGCTGCTTTATTGACCAATTCGAAGTGACCATCGGCGCGATTAGACGCACCATAAATTCCGTAGAGGTAACAATCCAGTCCGCGTTCAGCCACCACCTTAGAATCTTGCATTTTAAGTGTTCCTGACGCTGTATTTCTGGGATTCGCAAACTCCGCTTCGCCTTCTTCTCTCCGTTTCTCGTTCAATGCATAGAAGTTCTTCAGCGGAAAGAAAATTTCTCCTCGAATCTCAAAATCTTGTGGATAATCGCCTGTTAATTGAAGTGGAATTGTTCGAATCGTTTTCACATTGCTTGTTACGTTCTCTCCTTGCGTTCCATCTCCACGCGTCACCGCTTGAACCAACTTCCCATCCACGTATTGAATTCCAATAGCAACGCCGTCGTACTTCAGTTCGCAAACATATTCAAGATCGTCTTCAACGAGTTTTTTCGCTCGAACCACCCAATCTTCAATTTCATCTTTTGAATAACTATTGGAAAGCGAGAGCATCGCGTATTTATGAACAACCGATTCAAACTTTTTGGTGATATCTCCACCTACACGTTTGGAGGGGGAAAGATCAGAAACGAACTCAGGGAACTTTTCTTCCAGGTCCTGCAGTTGTTTCAACATCATATCGAAATCGTAATCCGAAATCTCTGGATTGCTTTCTACGTAATAAAGATGATTGTGTCTGTTTAATTCTTTCGACAGACGTTCAATCTCCGTTTTCGCTTCATTCTTGTTCATGGCGTGAAGATACGCGTTGTCCTCTGATCATTCGGCTTCTCCCCTGCAAATCTTTCCTCAACTCGATGTTAACAAAGCCACAGCTCGAAAGCAGCTCGATCATTTCATCTCCGTAATCTTCGTGAATTTCAAAATATAGATACCCTTTGTCCTTCAATAAATTCATCGCCTCTTCTGCAATTCTTCGGTAAAAAATAAAGGGATCCTCATCTTCCACAAATAGCGCCATTTCAGGTTCGAACTCCAACACGTTCGCATGCATTCTTGCCCGATCTGAATTTGGAATATACGGTGGATTTGAAACAATTACTTCGTAATGATCATCGGAAGCCGGATAACTCTGTGATAACGCATCCATTTTCAGTGGATGAATCTCAAGGTTCGTGTATTTCACATTGTCCTTGATCAAAGCCAATGCGTCGTCAGATAACTCCCACGCCTCTACTTTTGCGTCTTGCAGTGCTGATTTCAACGCTAATGCAATACATCCTGAGCCAGCACATATATCGATGATATTCAATGATTCTTTTCGCTCCAACGATTCTACGATCCAATCAACTAATTCTTCCGTCTCGGGACGCGGAATCAACGCGCGTTTATCACACAAAAGCTCCAATCCATAAAACTCGGTACTCCCTACGAGGTACTGAAAAGGCTCATTCGCTTGGAGTCGCTTTACGCACGATCGAAAATACAACAAATCCGATTCTGAAAAACGCACATCTTGTGCCAACAGGTAATCCGTATCTGACAGATTCATCCGTTTCATCACGAAGACCTTGAGCATTAGTTTGATTTCTGAATCAGAAAACTGATCGGTGAGCGAACGATGAAAATAGGAACGAATTCCTTCAAGGGTGTTCTCCTGAACGAACATAATCTAGTTTGATTTTCCGAAGTAGTACGTATATCCGAATCCTACAACGAGGTAGGTTGTGATGCGCTTGAAACCAGCTGGATCGTATCCGCCATTTGTTTCTAGGCCAATTTGTTGAGGCGAAAAGCCAAATCCTTGCATTCCATAACCGAGAATCCATCGGTATGAAGATTTTTCGTTCGCTGCTAAAATCAATGCAGAGGTAAATTCTGCGTAGGAGCTTCCGACTTGCACAGGATTCGTTCCTGCCGCTTTATTCAAATCTGTATCGAAAAAGGTTTGAGAATATCCCACTTTCAAACCGAAATCAGACGCTAGTTGATCCGTATGGAATTTATCCCATCCCACCTTCATGAAAGCTGATCCCGAATGAACTCCGCCAAAAACGGGACTCGGCACGCTGAACTCGTTAATCGTGAAATACGAATAACGAACACCTCCTCCCACGTGTAAATGGAAAGGAAATGAATATTGTCCATAGGTAGAAACACCAACCAATCCCTGCATAAAATCATTGAACGGCTTGTTTGTCATAGCGACGGGCAAACACAACTCAACGTTGTAGGTAAACTTTGGTGTAATCGACTGAGCGTTACCAACACTTGAAAAGCTCAAAAACAAAACTAATATGTATCCAATTTTCTTCACAACACTGTTCTTAACGCTAATCTACCAATTTAATTTTATTGTTTGCTGTCAAGAGCAGAAATCGGTGTACTTTTGCGGCGTGAACAAAGGAATCGTATACATTATTCTGTCAGGGCTGTGCTTTTTGGTGGTCAATTTTTTCGTGAAGATTTTGGGTGCGGGTCCAGAGCAAGACATCATTGACAATATCCAAGTATACCCTGGACATGAACTCGTGTTGGTCCGATCAGTCGTTACTTTTGCGATCAGTTGGTCGGTGATTCGCTACCGAGGACTTTCCATGTGGGGCGTCAACAAAAAGTGGCTACTCATAAGAGGAATTGCTGGAACTGTGGCACTTACCATTTTCTTTTACACGATCCACGAAATTCCCTTAGCCATTGCCATTGTTGTTCAGAATCTCTCTCCAATTTTCACGGTTATTCTAGCGATGATTTTATTGAAGGAGCGCGTATTGGCTTTGCAATGGTTTTTCATCATTTTATCGTTTGTTGGTGTTGGATTGATAGCACTCGATCAGTTTATCTCGTC
>JBFHGY010000448.1:0-3507 GCA_041582905.1 Crocinitomicaceae bacterium
TCCGATTGAGAAGGCGTACTTCTCATTCACCGTTAGATCTTTTAGTGTAATCGACGTTACGGAAGGATCGAGAATTTTGGAATAATTCCAATCTGGATTCGCGTTGAGTTTTGTCAGGTTACTTTCCAGGTAGCGAATCACCAACTTTTTGTCGGTTGGCAGGCTATCGTACTTGATGTTCCAAGTAATTTTCGCTTCGCCTTCACCTCCTGAGGAAGAAACATTTTCAATAAACGCATCACTTGCGAATGTTGTAGTACCGATAAGTGATACGAAAATCAGGATAATGAATCTCTGAAGTACCTTCAATTTCATGTTACGCGACAATTATTTGTACAAAAATAGGAGAAGTTCCCATGCCACAAATTCTAACCCTCTGTTTTTGAAAAAAATTAATACTGAGTTCACATTGATGGTAGAATAATGGAAGAAAAAGTGCCTAAAAAAAGAACGAGACTTGAAGGCGGGCGCCCTCAATTCTCGTTACACTAATCAACCTAACCTACTACTACACTACAAATGTAGAACGAATGAATCAGACAACTAAACAAATTCATGATTAATTCTCGCAGGTGAGAATTGTTAGCATCATAAGCATTTGCGCCCTTTCCGAAGTTAAAAAACAATGAAGTTTACCTTCACAAACCGTTAAAAACCACTGTTTAACGGAAATAATAAACGCTAAACGGATTTAGTATCATTGAACCATGCTAAATGTTCAACAAACTAAGATTCCAATATTCTCCCTATATTTGATTCAGCTAGAAACATTAATTGCTTAAAATCGCCCCATGGAATCAGTATTGATCATCGATGATGAAGCAGACATTAGAGATATTCTTTCCTATAATTTAAAAAAGGAAGGATTCACAGTTACAACAGCCTCGAATGGTAAAGACGGGATAGAAATTGCTCGGTCTACTCTACCTGACATTATTATTCTGGATGTTATGATGCCCGAAATGGATGGTATCGAGGTTTGTGATGTTTTGAGAAATGACCCGGAGACAAAGCACATTCGTATTTGTTTCTTGACAGCGCGTAGTGAGGACTATAGTCAGATTGCAGGTTTGGATGCTGGAGCAGACGATTACGTTGCCAAGCCAATTAAGCCTAGAGTTTTGATCAGTCGATTGAAAGCTTTACTCCGCAGAAATGCCAATCTCGAAGAAGAGAAAACGGTTACGGAAGAAGGATCTCTTCATATTGATAGAGAAAAGTACCTTGTTGTTAACAATGGAGAAACTGTTCACTTACCACGAAAAGAGTTTGAACTATTGGCTTTACTCGCTTCAAAACCAGAAAAAGTATTCGACCGCGATTACATTCTGAAAACAGTTTGGGGAGAAGGAGTTGTAGTTGGTGATCGCACAATTGATGTTCACGTACGTAAGCTTCGTGGAAAAATCGGCGACGATTACATCAAGACAGTAAAAGGTGTTGGGTACAAATTCTCGTATGGTAAATAATTGACCGATTACATACCGGCAACGACCAACTAAAAAATTCAATCAATAAAAAAATGCACGCTCAGTTGAGCGTGCATTTTTCGTATGTCTTTGTTCGAATTACTTAATTGTGTAAGTAATCGCTGCAGATACAGTTGTTCCCTGGTGCAAGTAATCGAATACTTGAGATTCAGCGTTGAATGACTCGTAGTATCTTCTTCTTGCTTGGTTCAACAAGTTTCTTCCCGTGATGCTCGCTTTCCATCTTGGAGCTGATTCACCTTCGCGAACCTTTCCGAATCCTTTGGATACTTTCACGTTCAAGCTATGGAATGGTTGTTCGAATACATCTGGAACCAATCCGACACCGATAACAGCCAATTTCTTTCCTTGAACATTATATGATACGTTACATGAAAGGAACAATGAATCATCGCTGAAGTTCACGAAACCGTTTACGATGTATGGTGATTGTCCGTACATTGTTCGATAATCTCCAATTACTTCACCTTCACGCGCGTTTGCCTGACGTACTTCTTTTTCTGTCATCGTAACACCACCTACTTCAGTAGTTACTTTGTTCATGTCGATTTGAGAAATCACATACGTGAAGTTTCCTCCTACGACAAAACGAAGGTGCTCTTTTGACTTCTTGTTGAATCCAATTGCCTTACGGAATTCGAACTCTCCACCGTACACATCTGCTACGCCAGCATTCACCGGAATGAATTCGTTTGGTGCAGCAACGTTTGCAACGATTTCAATTGGATTGATAAAACGCTTGTAGAAACCACTCAAAGAGATAATTTCTGTACGTCCGAAGAAATGCTCCCAGCGGAAATCGGCATTGTGAATCAATGTTTGTTTCAAGTCGATGTTCCCTAAGTAACGACGTCCTTGAATTGGGTCATAGATTTGCGAAATCGAGATTTCACGGAATGAAGGACGTGCTACCGTTTGCGTGTAGGCTCCACGGAAGTTTGTCTTGCGCTCGTATCTCGAAGAATCTGCATCCTTACGAATTTTATACACCATGTTCAGTGAAGGCAACAAGTTGATGTTATTCAATACAACCTCATTCACATATTTTGGAGCTGTTGTATCAAAATCAGCGTTGTTCGACTGTCCAGTATATCGGTTGATGCTTCGCTCTACACGTGCTCCATACGTTGCACTGAACGACTTTGACAAAGGCAATTCATTCATCACGTAAGCTGAATTGATCATTTGATTCGCTTCGTAGATGTTTGCTCTTTCCTGCTGACCTGTAGCGTATGTTCCTTGGTACGTATCCGTGTTCCATACATTCTCATCTTCGAAGAACCAGTTTGGATCGTTTGGCACAACGTTATTTGGTGTGTTGTACAATTTAAATACGTATTCAGCTACGTCGAACGTACGATTCTTGTAGGTCGTCAATCCACCGAAAGACAACGTACTTTCCAATGAATCCCATTGAACAAACTTACGCTCGAAATCGAAGCGACCGCTCAAGTTGTACTCGTTCAAGGAACGGAAAATACGACGAACTTCTGCTCCAACCGATTCTTCCCATAAGTATTGTACTTCACCGTTTGGACCTGGAGTGTCCGACTCTTCAATGGCTGTTGAACGAATATCTGGATCAGAAATGCGTGAATACGTTGGACTCAATTTCCAGATCAACTTCCACTTGTTTCTTTCATCCAAGAAATGTGTTCCTGTGATGTTCGCATTAGTTACCGAACGTTGAGAATATTGAAGTCCTTGCTTCAACAATACTGCCTGGTTACTGTCGTAGTTCGTTTCTCTCAAGTTCGCCGCCGACTTTGTACCGTTTTGAGTATGGAACAAGGTCAATGAGAATTTGCTCTTTCCGAACTTAATCGATTGTCCCAATAAAGCCGTCCATAATACGTTCGACTCAGTTTGCTCTCCTTTTGACGTACGATCGCGGAACAATGCAGTTTGGCTGGAATCTGTTTCCATGATGTACTCGTTGTATTGCACATCCTTATAATAGGTATTCGATGAACGGTAGTTCAATACAACATTGTATCCGTACGTCAAACGCGTAGAA
>JBFHGY010000449.1:0-3506 GCA_041582905.1 Crocinitomicaceae bacterium
AGAACGCCTGCCCAGCGTGGAGAGCGAATGTAGATTTCGTCTTTTCCATCACCATCCAAATCTGCAGTGAGTTCCCAATTGTCGGGACCTAAGTTCCAGCCATCAATCCATGCATTTTGTCGCGACTTTACAAATACTTGTCCTCCTCGTTGTGTGATGAGTGCTGCTGAATTATCACTTCTCATAAAGATTTCTTCTCCTACCGCAGAGCTACTTCCTGAAAACCTTCCTGCTACGCCGCGATCGTTGTTATTGACTGTCCAGCCGATGTTAGAAACACAGTTAATCGAAAGTTCAAAAGCGATGGTTCCGGCAGCTGTGAAGCGAATATTGGTAATTTGCAATCCACTCGGACGATTGCCATAAAAATGGCTGTTCGGCTGTGTACTCGGTGTAAAGCTGTTATTGGTTGGTGTAGGATAGAGCACCTTAAATTGATCTTGTTGGGCAATTCCGTGCCACATCGCTTCTCCAAAATCAGAAAAATCGGCATATTCTGGATCGAAGAAGGGAGCTTCTCTCAGAATCCAGGGTTTTCCACGCTGTCCTAATCGTTCATTGATGTGGATAATGAGAAGTCCTTCACCAACCAATCCTCCATCTGGAATGTGAGGCTGCGTACTTGTACTTTTTCGGTATTCCAACAAGAAATATTCGTAGGGATTATTGGCAGGATCTGGAATCACTTTAAAGGCATCACCTGTGGTGGTATAGGGACGTAAACTGAGCGTGCGTGGTCGGACAACGGGTCCATTGATGACTTCTTTGAAATTGATCCATCCCAATCGCTCTTTGAAAAGAGAGCAACTCTCCGCCATGAGCCCTGGAGCGAGATAGTCACCAAGAATATCCCAATATCCTGTACATCCGCCAGGACCATACAAATCCGGACCTTCGATAAAGGTATGCGCGAATTCATGGAATAGAGGATGTGCCCAGTTACGTGGATTAAACCCTCCAGGTAGCGACATTTGTGTTAAGTCGAATGGAATGTGGGTGAAGTCGTTTACGTAGTAAGTATGACCTCCAGAAGTGAATTCCAAGCCCCAACTGTACCACGCCCAAGCTCCAGAATAATATTTATGAACCACGAATACACAAGGAATAAATCGTTTTCCATCCATCATAATACTTCCTCCGGCTTCCCAAACACCTTGTGGGTTGTTTCGAATAATCGCTTCGGCAATTTCTGGATAAGCGTGTGCATCTAGCTTGCTGGGGGTGATGGTTGGAACCAGGGGATTGTTACTGGAATCTCTTACCACTTCGATAGAAAATTTCAGGTTTCCATGACTTAAATTATTCCAATAATCGTAGGTGAAATCCTTAATGTTCGGATTACTCGGATTTACTCCTTCATCCATCCAATTCAATACGTCTTGAGAAGTAGCCGTTGAATAATCGGAAGGTTTTGGAACGGATGAGTGTAGATTACAGAAAAGCGCTACGGCATTCCATTGTGGGGTACGTAAATCTTTCAGAACGAAACCTCTTCGCGGTTGTAGCTTTTCACCAATAGGAGGGAGCTTGGAGAGGAATTTTCGGATTTTCGTGCGATCAATGGGGTTTTTAATTGATTGGATTTTCAAATCTTCTTTGACTTGTGGGGGAGGCGTACATTTATGAAATTGTTCTTCAAAATGAACCTTTTTTAACTCTTTGAGGTTCACTTTCTTTGTCCCTACAACGTCTTTTTTTGCCACTACGACCTTCTTGATCTTTTTAGTTTTCGTAGTCGCTTTTTTCACGGCAGTCTTTTTCGTGGAGGCGGTGCTTTTCGGTTTTGTGACTTTTTTGGTGGAAGTTGTTTTGCCTTTGGTGGCAACCTTTTTCTTTCCACTCGTGCTTTTAGCACTTAGCGTACTTTTTTTGATTGTTTTTTTGGCCATACTATTTGTATTAACGTTAATAATATGGTTCAATACCCACGCCTTGCGAGGATTCAATGAACCGCGCTAATGCGTAGAATGCAGCATGGTAGAAATGCTCACCCGTAATACAAAAATGTATGAGTGTTCTGGTTAGGTGAGTGACCTAATATAATGGAAATATATGAGAATCAGGAAGAAGGAATGTGTTTTGTTTGTTTTTATCTCTCTGATCATGAGAGTGAAAGAGACTTCTTTAACGGGTGTTTTCAGAATGTAGTGGGAAATCCAAAAGAACGAAAAGGATCGATTAATGTCCTTTCCCGAACAGTTTCTTTAATGGTAAAACGATAGCAAGAACCACAATTCCGACTGCTAATCCAACTCCGAATTCTCCGAGCAAAGCTGGAATTCCATGAACCAAGTCGTGGATGTAGTGAATGTTGTGAACGAAGATCCCACCTGCCACTAAAATCATCGCGAAGGTTCCAACGATAGCTAATCCGCGAACAATCCATGGCAAGGTTTTTACCAGTAAGCTTCCAAAGCGATGAGGGAAGCTTTTCGGATCTTTGTTTTTGGCCATGAAACGGTATCCTACGTCATCCATTCGAACAATCAAGGCAACAATTCCATATACCCCGATCGTCGCCAAAACGGCCACAATTGTAACAACAGTTATTTGCATTCCGATCGGTTCCTCAAGGACAATTCCTAAAGAAAGAATCACGATTTCAACCGATAGAATGAAATCAACCAAAATGGCCGACTTTATTTTTTTGTTTTCACGTTCGAGTACGTCTTCTTTCGAAAGTTCCACCAATTCTGTTACTTTCTCTTTTTTCTCTCGATGGAAGAGGTAAGCATAGATTTTTTCAGCTCCTTCGTAGGCAAGATACGTTCCTCCCGCAATAAGGATAGGCACAATGGCTGCCGGAAGAAAGGCACTCAACAAAAATGCGAGCGGAAGAATAATGGCCTTATTCAAAAAGGAACCTTTCGCAATTTTCCACAGTACAGGAAGTTCACGTGAAGAGACAAATCCGGAGGCTTTTTCGGCATTTACCGCTAAATCATCCGCGAGAATTCCAGCAGTTTTTTCCGTTGTCGATTTACTCAACGCAGCCACGTCGTCCATGAGTGTTGCGATATCGTCGAGAAGTGCGAAAAATCCTGATGCCATGCTTTTGGATGTGTTTTAGTTGAGTGTCCGAAGAGCGAAATTATCGAAATTAATCTGCTCTGTCCATTTTGAGTTGCAAAAATCTGTGAGAAACAGGAAAAATAGGATGAAACCAATGAATGCCTGACTTCTCAATGGAGACCAATTACTTCAAGGTCTCCACAAATTCTGTAAATACTTCTTTGTGTCGATCCAAGTCCATATTTCCAGAAAGTGAAACGCGAACGATGTAATCCTTGTCTCCTTCTTTTGTCGTTCCTTGAGTTGAAGTGGCTGGAATGGTCCAATAGCATCCTTTCAACTGACCGTAGCTTACACAGAATTTACTTTCGTTAGGAATTTGCTGAATCATCATATTGATCAACTGAAGATTCTTTTCACGTTTATAGGCCTCGTGCTCTTCAGGAGTATTTCCTTTGGTCGGAAGATCCAATGAGAAAACCGATGGTGTGAAA
>JBFHGY010000450.1:0-3505 GCA_041582905.1 Crocinitomicaceae bacterium
AAAACAAAACCGACGATGCTTATCGTCGGTTTTTTCGTTTCATCTATTTTGTTTTGGCGCTAGATGACCATTGATTATGTCTTGTAAGCGTTTGAGTATTGAGGAATCTTTTCCCGTTATGATCGACATATCGAACTCAATCTCACGAATCGCTTCACACCTCCTATCTGCGAAAGTGAAGAACAATCCACGCACTAAAAGTTTACAGATTTAGGAAATTCATTCAGCAATATTGCTTAAAAGCAGAATAACTGAGCTCAAGCCTAGTAAGACAAAATCGCGTCGATAGCCTCCGTCAATCGTTCTTTCGGTAAAAACTGTTGCTCTAACTGTCCTGCAAATGGAACAGGAGTATCCAGCGATGCTACCCGCTTAACCGGAGCATCCAAGTACTCAAAACAATTCTCCGAAATCAACGCGACTAGCTCGCCACCGATTCCTCCCGTCATACAATCTTCATGCAATACAATTACGCGACCTGTCTTTTTCGCTGCAGCATAAATCGCTTCGGTATCCAAGGGAAGCAATGTTCGTAAATCCAATACTTCGATACTTACATCTGTGTGATTTTCTGCGTACTCTTTCGCCCAGTGAACTCCTAATCCGTACGTAATAATCGTGAGGTCAGAACCTTCAACTACTGTTCGTGCCTTTCCAATTTCGACCGTGTAGTAATCGTCTGGAATTTCTTCACGAATGCTTCGATACAAGAATTTATGCTCAAACACCATTACTGGATTCGGATCTTCAATTGCTGCATTCAGCAGTCCTTTCGCCTCATAAGGCGTTGATGGGAATACGATTTTCAATCCTGGCGTATGGAAGAACCACGCTTCATTGCTTTGAGAGTGAAACGGTCCTGCTGCAGCTCCTGCTCCAGTTGGCATTCGCACAACAACATCCGCATTTTGTCCCCAACGCCAATGCATTTTCGCTAGGTTGTTTACAATCTGATTAAATCCGCATGTCACGAAGTCTGCAAATTGCATTTCCACAACTGCCTTCATTCCTGCAATCGACAAACCAAGTCCGGCTCCTACAATCGCACTTTCACAGATCGGTGTATTTCGCACTCGTTCCTTTCCAAACTGATCAACGAAACCTTCCGTCACCTTAAACACTCCTCCGTATTCCGCAACATCTTGCCCCATGATCACCAAGTCAGGATATTTCTCCATCGATTGGCGAAGTCCATCCTGGATAGCATCAACAAAACGCTTTTCCGATGTATTTCCGTTTGCTGCCTGAACCGTTTGTGTGAAATCTGCATAGATGTCATTGACTTCCGTATCTACATTGGGTTCGATATCTGGCTCGGCATAAGCCAAATCCAGACCTTGCTGAATTTCCGCTTTAATCTCCTCTCGGTAGGATGCTTCAATTTCTTCTGTTAGGATTCCATTCGCATACAAGAATTGGGAGAAATTTGTCAATGGATCATATACTTCCCATTCATCCTGTAATCCTTCCGGGTAGTATTTTGTGCCCGAAGCCTCCTCATGCCCACGCATTCTGAATGTCATGAACTCCAACAAAATCGGTTTTGGATTTTCTCGCATTTCTTCGGCGAGTTCTCGAACTGTTGAAATCACTTCGAGGATATTGTTTCCATTCACTTGAACAGCCTTCATTCCATATCCAATTCCCTTGTCGATAAACTGCTCACAATTGAACTGTTCATTGGAAGGAGTAGAAAGTCCCCAGCGGTTATTTTCAATTCCAAATATGACAGGTAAATCCCATACTGATGCAACGTTGAGCGCCTCATGGAAATCTCCCTCACTTGCTCCCCCATCACCTGTAAACACCAATGTTGCTTTCTTTTGATCACGAATGCTTGATGCCAAGGCAATTCCGTCTGCTAGGGCGAGTTGCGGACCGAGATGAGAAATCATCCCAACAATGTTGTATTCTTGCGTTCCAAAGTGAAACGAACGATCTCTTCCTTTCGTGAAACCTGATGCTTTTCCTTGAAACTGTGCAAACAAACGATGCAGTGGAATATCTCTCGTTGTAAAAACACCTAAGTTTCGGTGCATCGGTAAAATGTACTCTTCCGAATCCATCGCATAGGCCGATCCTACAGAGATTGCTTCCTGTCCCCATCCTGAGAACCACTTTGAGATTTTCCCTTGTCGTAAAAGGATCAACATTTTTTCCTCAATGAGTCGAGGCTTCAGTAAACGGTGATAAATTTCCAATAGCTCTTGATCGTCAAAACCTGTCCGATCATACTTAATTGCTCTTTTATCGAGGACTGTCATAGTTTGTATTGTTTGAAACAAATCTAACAATTAGATCAGTTTCTTGTTAAAAAATGTAAGTGTATTTCGAAAAAATGAAATCCAATTCTTGTGGTCCAAGAACACAAAAAAGCCACTCATTGCATGAGCGGCTTTTGAATTTTTAATCGCGAATGATCTTAAACGATTCCTTGATCGATCATTGCATCAGCAACTTTCACGAAACCAGCGATATTCGCTCCTTTCACGTAATCAATCGATCCATCTTCGTTCTTACCATATTTCACACATGCTTCATGGATAGAAACCATGATTCCGTGCAATTTCTCGTCTACTTCTTCACGAGACCAGTTCATTCTCAAAGAGTTTTGAGACATTTCCAATCCTGACGTAGCAACCCCTCCAGCGTTCGATGCTTTTCCTGGCGAGAACAATACTTTACTTGCTTGGAATGCTTCAATTGCTTCTGGTGTAGTTGGCATGTTTGCTCCTTCAGCGACACAGATTACTCCGTTATCGATAAGCATTTTTGCTTCTTCACCATTCAATTCATTTTGTGTTGCACATGGAAGAGCGATATCCACTTTCTCTCCCCAAGGGCGTTTCCCTGAGTGGAATGTAATGTCATCATACGCTTCAGCTAATTCACTGACACGACCACGACGTACATTTTTCAATTCCATCAAGAAAGACAAGTGCTCGCTGTGCAATCCGTTTGGAGCGTGAACGTATCCTGAAGAATCAGAAACAGTCACAACTTTTCCTCCTAGGTGGATCACTTTCTCCAATGCATATTGTGCAACGTTACCCGATCCAGAAATCGCAACCGTCTTTCCTTGGAAAGAATCATCTTTTGTTGCCAACATTTCCTTCGCAAAGTAAACTGTTCCGTATCCTGTTGCTTCTGGACGAATCAACGATCCTCCCCAGTTCAATCCTTTACCAGTCAATACTCCCGTAAATTCATTTCGAATTCGTTTGTATTGTCCAAACATGTATCCTATTTCACGTCCTCCAACACCAATATCACCAGCTGGTACATCTGTATTAGGTCCGATATGCTTACACAATTCGGTCATAAAAGACTGACAAAAACGCATTACTTCAGCATCAGATTTACCTTTAGGATTAAAATCAGATCCACCTTTTCCACCTCCCATAGGAAGTGTTGTCAATGAGTTTTTAAATACTTGCTCAAATCCTAAAAACTTCAAGATTGAGAGGTTTACTGAAGGATGGAAACGAAGTCCTCCTTTGTATGG
>JBFHGY010000451.1:0-3491 GCA_041582905.1 Crocinitomicaceae bacterium
GTCCTTGGTGCAGCTATTTAGTCGACAGGAGCAGGAATACGATTCATTCCAGGAAATTAATGCATTGCACCGAAAATCCCATGTGAAAGCTATCTGGGCAAACTCTATTTTCTTTCCATTTGTGGAATTATTGAGTTCCTTTTCCATTGCGTTTCTGTTGGTGTATTGTGCGCTAAAAGTACGTGGACTGGAAGCCGACATGGCAGAAGGTCAATTCGGTTTGTTTACGGCCTTCACGTTGTGGATTCACATGTTGTTCCGCCCAATTCGACAGCTAGCAGATAAATTCAATATTTTTCAGCGTGGAGTGGTTCGTGCTGAACGCGTATTCGAAATCATTGATCGAGAAGATAAAATTCAAAATGATGGTACGATCACGCAATGTGATTTCGACGCGGCCATTGAATTTCAAAACGTCTTTTTCGCATACAACGACGAAGAGTGGGTGCTGCGCGATATCAATATGAATATTGAACCAGGATCAACGGTGGCATTTGTCGGAGCAACTGGAGCTGGAAAAAGTTCTTTGGTGAGCTTGCTCGGACGGTTTTATGAATATCAAAAAGGAGAAATAACGATTGGAGGTGTGCCGTTCAGGGACATTGAACTCAATTATCTTCGAAATAACATTGCTATCGTTTTGCAAGATGTATTCCTATTTTCGGATACGATCGAACAAAATATAACGCTGGGAGATCAATCCATCACAAGAGAACAGGTGATCGCAGCAGCGAAAGAAGTCGGGGCGCATGACTTTATCTCGAAATTGCCGAAAGGATATGATACGCAGGTAGGAGAAAGAGGAGGCTTACTCTCTGTTGGACAACGGCAGTTGATTTCCTTCATTCGTGCGTTCGTATACAATCCGCACATCCTAATTTTGGATGAGGCTACATCAAGCGTAGATAACGAATCGGAAGAAATGATTCAAAAAGCTACGGAACGTTTAACAAAAGGGCGAACGGCAATGGTGATTGCCCATCGACTCTCAACCATTCAAAGTGCCGACAAAATTGTGGTGCTAGAAAAAGGTCAGATTGTTGAGCAAGGAACACAAGCTGAATTGCTCGAATTAAATGGTTTCTATCGAAACTTGCACGATATGCAGTTTTCGGAGGAGCGTAAACAGAAAGATTGAATTATGCTAGGACTGAAAGTAGGGGGAGTGCCCGAGCACTTCAACTTGCCATGGCGCATGGCAATTGAGGAAGGAAAGTTCAGAGATGAAGGGATTCAGCTGCACTGGAGCGATATGGGTGGTGGAACTGGACAAATGATTCGCGGTCTCGAAAATGAAGCCATCGACGTTGCGATATTACTCACAGAAGGTGGAACGCGCGCCATTCTTCAGGGATTGGATGCCAAGATTATTCAGGTCTATGTCAACACTCCATTACGATGGGGAGTTCACGTTCCCTATCATTCCGATTTTGAAACGGTCAGTGATTTAGAAAACAAAACCTTTGCGATTTCGCGTTACGGTTCTGGATCACACCTGATGTCCTATGTGATGGCGCATCAACAAAATTGGGACACAAAAGGATTGAAATTCAACGTGATTGGTGATGTGTACGGTGGATTATGGGCCCTCGAAAATGACGAGGCGCAAATTTTCCTCTGGGAGAAGTACACGACGCACCCATATACAGAACAAAAGAAGTGTAAGCGTATTGATGAAGTGGTTACTCCTTGGCCATGTTTTGTGATTGCTGTTCGTAACGAGATTTATGAAAAGCACCCAGAAGAATTAAAGCGCATGTGTCAAGTGGTAAATCAGAAGGCACTTGAACTCAAAAAGAACGAAAACTCCGTCGATTTAATCAGTTGGAGATACAACTTGAGAAGAAGTCATGTGGAAAACTGGCTGAACGAAACGGATTGGAATTACGGTGGAATCGAGTATCCACTGGCGTTTGAAAAGACAATTTCTTATCTGTTGAAGTTGGATTTGCTCACCGAAGACGAAGCCAAAGATTGGCGTAAAAAGCTTTTTTAGACGATAAAACGAATTAGATATTTCTTCCTCGGAAAAATTGAAAGACATGAAAAAACGAATTGGCGTATTATTGATTCAACTGGGAACTCCGGATAGTCCAAAAACGAACGATGTCCGCAGATATCTCAGTGAATTCTTGAATGATCCACGTGTGATCGATTTGCCATGGTTGGGTCGAAAGTTATTGGTGAATGGAATTATTGTTCCGTTTCGCGCACCGAAGTCAGCAAAGGTGTACAAGGAATTGTTTGATATTTCGAATGGTGTATCTCCCTTAATTACACATACCGAAGCGGTAGTGGAGAAATTACAAGATCGATTCAAAAATGATGAACTGACTGTTCACATGGCGATGCGTTATCAAAATCCATCAATGTACGACGTGATGGAGAAAATGCGCAAAGAAAATTACGATCACATTATCATTCTTCCTTTGTTTCCACAATATGCAAGTGCTACAACGGGATCAGCAATTGATCTCGCGATGAACATCATGCGAAAGTGGTGGGTGGTGCCTGAAATCAGTGCGGTCAATCAGTTTTGGGAGAATGAAGGATACATCGACTCTGTTGTTGAACGGGCGAAGGGATTCAACTTAGCGGATTATGATCATGTCTTGTTCTCCTATCATGGCTTGCCAGATCGACATGTAGATAAAGTCTACGAAGGCTCGGATTTATGTACAGATCAGCCCTGTGAGCTTGAGGTAAATGATAAGAATAAGTTTTGCTACAAAGCAACGTGCTACGCAACCACCCGAGCAATTGCGAATAAATTGGGAATGAAGGAAGAGGATTACACCGTATGCTTCCAATCTCGACTAGATAAAAAATGGCTGACTCCATTTGCTGATAAGGTGGTGGAAGAGCAAGGAAAGGCTGGCGCAAAGAAATTGTTGGTGTTTAGTCCTGCGTTCGTGGCAGATTGCTTAGAAACACTCATTGAAATTGGTGATGAATATCAAGAATTGTTCGAAGAATTGGGAGGAGAAAAAGTACAACTCGTGCCAAGTTCAAATAGTCATGACCGTTTTATTGATGGGTTAGAGGAACTCATTAGAGAGCGAATGTAAAAAACGTGAGTTCGGGATCGGTATGAATCAACCAGCTAATTGATTTTGCCAATAAATTGCAATCTTCCTCATTTTCACAATTCGAAATGACCCGTCATTCCATCGGTCTATTTGACAAAGTTCGTATCTGAACTCACGTAAAATAGGAAGTTATTTGACCCAATCCAGACTATTCTGATACTTCTAGCGGATAAGGGATATACGGTTGTGGCAACACAACGTTAATGTCTGGAAATAAATAGTTGAGTTTCGTTCGAAGTGCATCGCGTTGATGTGGTTCACCATGGTTCAAATAAATGGTTCGGGGTAGCTTCTTGAATCCTTCGAGCCATTGAATGATTTCTTCTTGATCCGCATGTCCGGATAATCCCGTGATTGATTTCACCTCGCATTGAATAGTGTGATATTGTCCAAAGAACTTGA
>JBFHGY010000452.1:0-3489 GCA_041582905.1 Crocinitomicaceae bacterium
AAGCACTCACGGAATCATGTAGATCTTCAGAAATCCGTTTGCGTTCGTTTTCTTGCCCAATAAGAATGGATCGCGATACGTTTTCCTTTTCAATTGCCAATTCTAGTCTATGTCGGTTCTTCTTTCTTCGGAACAGGTAGAAGCCTATACTTCCTCCTAATAATAGGACAGCGATAAAACACAGGATAACAAGATGATCAATTCGTGCTTTTTGTTGCAGAATGAGAATCTCTTGAGCCTTCTTTTTGCTTCGATATTTGTTTTCTAGTTCATTCGCAATTTTGTATTCTTCAATCGTGTTATCCTCTTCATACAAGGCAAAAAGATCATTTAAATACCGATACGCATTCTTGAAATCATTCATTTTTTCATACGTGAACTGAAGGTGTTGTGTGAAGAAAATGATCCCACTTTTTCGTTCTTTCAATTTGGACAAATCAAGACCTATTTTGGCGTAATAGAGGGAGCTATCGTATTCTCCCTGTTCGTAATAAACATTGGCAAGATTACTTAAAATGGGTAGCTTCTCAACAATCATTCGATCACCAATCAGGCGATTTGCGAACAACAGGATATCGCGTGCTTCATCATACCGTTCTACGTCGATGAGTATTTTACTTCGTAAATCGATGTTTTCCACATAAAGCAGCGTGTCCTTATTTTTTTGTGCCCAATCAATTACCTTGGTGGAATAGGACAAAGCCTCATCGTACTGGGTTAATTTCTCATAGCACATCGACAAATTGTAATAGGCGGAAATGATTTTTTTAGGAGAATCATCACTCCCAGACGCCTCATAATCCTCAATGCTTTCTTTAAAGTACGCGATGGCTTCTTCGTACTCCTTCTGGCGCTTTTTGATCAATCCTAGGTTGTTGTGCACAATACCAGTTATCTGTGGATCTTTGACTGTTTTATTCGCTTCGAGTGCCTTCAAGTAATAGATGACGGAACTATCAAGTTGAGATTGATTGAAATAGAAAAGACCGATATCAATATAGAGGTACGTCACAAATTCTGAATCATTGACCTTTTTGGCGTAAGTTGTAGCCTTTTTGAGGTAATAAATGCTCGAATCCTTATTAGGCAAGCAATCGTAGTAGATCCCTTTGTAGCGATAAAATTTGAAACAATAATTGGGATTTGATTGAAACTCCTGCATGCCAAGTTCGATTACATTGAATGCTTGATCAAAATCTTTCGTCACGAACAAATAATGGTAAAAATTCTCCTGATAGAGCGTATATCTCTTTTCCAGACTGTCTTTAGGAATGCTGCGTAAATCAGATTTTATATCCGCAGAAGAAAAGAAGGGCATGAAAAGAGCAAAGAATAAAATGACATTTGATGTCCTCATAATGATTGAGTTCATAGGGTTAGATTACACCTAAAACTAGGGCAATTTTCAGCAATGAGCTGAATTTTCAAGAAAACATCCTCAGGTATCCCACTTTTGGGTATTGGGAGAAAATGTGGAATGACATACTATTGTATCAGCAGAACCTTAATCCACGAAAGCAAATTGCCTAGGTCAAATGATCATGAATAGGGAACAACGGTGAGTTGAGATTTTTGCGACTAACACAACTAGATCGAGTGCACGAAATTTGGTTAACACACGGAGTTCAAACGTTTTTTTGAGCCTAACTTCAATTTAATATGATGAAAAAGAAACTTTATAAACTATGCTTTTTAGGTCTGGTTATGCTGTCAAGCACAGCACTGGCCCAAAATTATAACAAGCTGTATGATTTCAATGCGGATTTCAACAATAGCGTGCATACAGCAGCTGTCAAAACGACCAATAACAATGTCGTTGCTGGAGGAACTCTTGCTGCAACTGGGATTTTCGCAGGAGGGGATAGTAGGATAGAAATAACGGTAACCGACCCTGCCACAGGCAATGTTATTAGCAATACCAACTATTTCCGTGCTGGTGTCGATTTAGAATTAATCGACATCATTGAAAGTGACATCGTTCCAAATCAAGTGATTGTGGTGGCAAATGCTACAAATTCTGCCACGGGAAAAACCGTTTTGATGGTATTTAAAACAAATCCACTTTTCGGAGGAATAATTTGGGTCAGAAATTTCATGTATCCTAATCCATCGAATATCTACGGTTCTGCTATCACGAGTGATGATACGGGAAATTACTTTATTCTTTCTGAGCGCGAAGCATCCAGCACTGTTCCTGGAATCATAAAAATAGATGATGCTGGAAATGATATTTGGAAAGTGCTCATTCGAACCAAAAATCACGAATTCAAAGGAGCTGACCTTATATGTGTAGGTAACAGAGTGATCGCCACGGGTGATTTGTCGACAGGGGTAGGTGTAACAGGTGGAATGTTAATCGCTGAAATAGATGCTACTACTGGAGGATTGGTTTCAAGCACAAAAGTTGAATCACTGGACGGAGATACAGATTTGAAGGTCGATGATATCGATTTGCTAGGTGGTGTATCTTCTGTAGTAGGAAACTCATCGAGCACTGGATTTGTCTTAAAATTTGATGCATTGTTAGCGCCAAGCCTAGGGAAAGGTTACACTTCCAATACTGGAGAAAGTTTAAAGTTTACAGGGATAAGTCAAGCCAACTTATTTAACTCGTACGTGAGTTTTGATTATTCACCATTGGGAGATAATCATCCGGGTGTCGTACAAATCAACGGAATGGGCTCACCATTGTCAAGTGTGATTTTCGATGTGAACAATTATAAGGAATCCATTGGTTTAATCAACCTAAATGGAAACTACTTGATTAAAGGTGCGACGCAATTAAATGCATTGAATCCAGCAAGAATGTCATTCACTGCAACACAAACACCATTAGTTGGAAATAATAACAATTGCTCGGAAGCGTTGGTTGTTTCTGCGAAAGACTTAACGGTGGTTACCGGTGACATTAAGGCTAGATGTGAGTATGACGAGACTATTTCTGTGAGTGCAAATGCTACTCCTAACTATACTTCGATTCAAGTAATAGAAACTAGTTGTCCAGTTCAAGGTGCTATGAAAAGCGCCACTACTGGTGAAATAGAAAATCAGTTGGAGACTTCGTTCACTGTTTATCCAAACCCTTCTTCAGGATGGATTACTCTTGAGTTAAATCAGGAGTCTTTGACGGAAATTAATCAAGTGGACGTTTTTAATTCTCTTGGAGAATTGGTGTTGAGCGTTGAATTGAAAGACAGTCGCACACACATCGACCTCTCCGAATTGTCTGGACTTTACTTTTTAAGTACCAAAAGAAAAGATGGAACGATTGCGGAAACCAAGCGTGTTTCAATTCAGTAAGATGTAGTTATCTATTTATTGATGATAGTGCCCTGATGTCCCGATAACTATCGGGAGTCAGGGCATTTTTTGTGGCCCCAATTCTGAATCAATATGGTAGCTAGAATCCTTTCTCACAACTATCGTATGTGTTTTAAGAATCATAATGTCATTCCAAAAACTACAGCGAGAATCCTTTCTCGCGCTTAG
>JBFHGY010000453.1:0-3482 GCA_041582905.1 Crocinitomicaceae bacterium
AACAAAAAAGCTCGAATTCATTTCTGAACTCGAGCTTTGGGTTGTTGTAAAAGGAGCATATTTTACGACGAGCTCCCGGGAGTCTATTTTTTTACTTTCTGTTTTGTTTTCTTACCCGAAAATCCTACGCCTAAATTTATTAGTGCCGTATCAAATCCGGTCTTTTTTGCTGACGCTTGCTTCTGTTCCCTCTGAAGCAGTTGCGCGATTTCAATCGATGTAATCATAGCATCTGACTTTAGTTGTTTCACTAAGTTAGTCAAAACTTGTGCCACAAATGACCGTAAACGAGTGTACGGTAGTTTTTATTGATCCAAGTGTAAGGCAAAATTTCATCGTTTTTTAGCGTGTGTAAGGGAAACGTTTTACAGTCAATTCGTTACATGAAAAAGTTCATTTTTCTCACTTTTTTTTGAAAATGGACTGTTTTGGGAAAGAATTGAAGAAAGAGATGGTCACTTGTCGCAACTTGATCATTCTTAAAAGTTGACCCGTCATTATTCAGGACGAATGTAAGCACCAAGTGTCAACTGAATCGATAGAATTGAGGAAAGGAAGGAAAAAACGTTGGGCTCAAAGAATGAGCTGTTCAATTACTTCTTCAAACACGTGTATACGAACGCAGGAGGGAAGTTACGAATGGTAAAGGTGATCTTCACATTAGAGAAAACGGTCTCCAAAAACTTCTTCGATTGCAAAGAATACTGAAACTGAACGTATTTCCCCTTGGGCTTTAGACATGTGTTAGCAGCGTCGACTACTGATTGTCGTAATTCCGTTGGAAACACCATCAAAGGCAAAGAAGAAATAACAGCATCTTGCATGGTTTGTTCTTCCTCAGGCAAATATTTTGCAATGTTCTCGGCTGAATCGTGGATGATCTGAACGCGCGGATCATTGATACGCGCCTTCAAGTTAGCGTAGAATTCATCATTTAATTCGAAGACCAACAACTTGGCATCTTTACGCATGCGAGCGATGATGATATCAGTAAAAACTCCTGTTCCAGGTCCTAACTCAACCAATCCTTTGGCTTTATCGAAGTCGATATTTTCCAGCATCTTTGCACCTAAAAAGCGGGTGCTCGGACTTACCGCTCCCACCATTTTACGATCTTTAAAAAACTCTTTAAGGAAATTACGCTTCGTCGCCATAGGGTTTGTTAGTGTTTGAGCGCTAATTTAATGTTATTAATTACACCCCAAACAATTCCAGTTAATTCGTTATCCACATACGGACTGTTGAAGGTTGCTGAAGCTACGTTTGCTTTCTCAAATTTCCATGTTTTGCTAGGAGAAAAGAGTGTTAAATCGGCAATAGAACCAACTTCAACTGGGCTTGGCATTAATTTCAAAATGCAGCGAGGTCCTTTTGTTAATCGCTCAATGGTTGCGTTTAAATCAAACTCTTCCGCAGATAATAGTGAAGAGAAAACAGTTTGCAAAGCAATATTTCCGTACGATGCATGATCAAATTCTACATCTTTTTCTTCTTTATCATTCGGACGGTGATCTGACACAATCGCATCAACTGTTCCGTCCAATACACCTTCCCATAATGCTTCACGATCTGATTCAAAACGAAGTGGAGGCATGAATTTAAACAAGGAGTCAAATCCAAATACGGCTTCCTCATTATAGATCAAATGCGAACTGTGTACATCAGCCGTAACGTTCAATCCATCTGCTTTGGCTTGGCGAATCAATCGAACTGCTTCAGCTGTTGAGATTCCCGTGCAGTGAAGATTTCCTCCAGTGTACGCCAAGAGGCGAAGGTTGCGCTCCAATTCGATGATTTCAGAAATCGAAGGGTCAGCCTTTAGTCCAGTTTGAGTAGAAGCCATTCCCTCATTCACCATTCCTTTTCCTGCTAGTGAAGCATCTCTATTAAACGCTATAATTCGAGCATCAAAATTCTTCGAGTAGAGCAGAGCTCTGTACATGATTCCAGAAGATATAGGTGTCAAATCATCCGAGAATAATTGTACTCCAGCTTGATGCATATCGTACATTTCGGCCAGTTGCTCACCTTTCATGCCTTCCGTTACAGCACCAATTGGATGTAAACAGGTAACACTTCCTTCGGCGCGGCGCTTGGCGTATTCGATCTGACTTTTCCCATCAATAACAGGCTGTGTACTTGGGAGCAATGCAACATGTGTGTATCCACCACGAGCAGCTGCTTCCAGTCCTGATTCGATCGTTTCTTTGTGCTCAAATCCTGGATCACAGAAATTCGCTTTTAAATCGACCCAACCTTGGGAAATGTGCAAATCATCTTGTTCGATAACGTGATCGGCATCTGTCGAAATAGACGATTCAATCTGCGTGATTTTTCCATCTTCGATCAACACATCTTTTCGTTGACCATTGTGTTTCGAGTCCGCGTCAATTATTTGCGCTTGTTTGATCAGTATCTTCATACGAGTTGTTTCACGATTTCCAGAAACGCACCAATAGCATTTCGGTCACGACAAAAATAAGGGTTAAAATGAGAAATAGTTTCCAGTAGCTAAATGGTTTGTCGATGGATAAATCCCCAATGGGAGAGTTTACACCATCGATAGCGGCAAAGGACACGTTTTCAGCTCCTCGCTCCGCAAATTTGTTCTGAATGGCGTCTTCATCTAAGTAGTTCAACCGTGATTCTTTACGATGATAATTCAAGGAAAGCGTTCCCAATTGATTTTCAGATTCAATCGAGTAGTTTCCTGCAAATAATTGCTCAAATTTATCAAACTGTGAAAGTGAGATGTACGTGATTCCGTATCGCGAAGTTTTCTGCGGAATAAAATCCAGTTTGTCATTTGACAAGTGAATCACTTCTTCATCGAGGTTGTCGGCATAAATGGGATAATTTCCTTCACTTCCGATTGTCAATGCAATGGGTTGAGCACGCTGACTTAATTCACTCATACGAAGTATAGACGTTGAAAATAAAGCGTCTGAGGCAAATACGCCAAAGTCTGGGTGAATCGAGCTGTAGAACATGTACGCTGTTCCCTTTGGTGTGGAATAGGCGAGTAGAGGAAGCCCATTTTGCATCGTGATGAGCGTTTTGTAATTCGATTCGCCAGTGATGGTTGGCTGAAAAGAACTCGATACGCTTGGAAGATTCAGGCGATCACTCTTACTTGCAATGATGTCTCGAATAAATGGATCATCGTAGTTCAAGGATTTGATCATCGTACCTGAACTCACTTTGGCTCCCATAATTGGAAGCTTCAACTTTCCGAGTAATTGATTCCACGCCGATTTCTCTGGTTTCATCCCTGGGAACAAGGCCAAAGAACCACCATTTTCGTTGAACTCAGTTAAATAGTTGATGACGCCAGATGAAATGTTGTTGGCACCATTAACAATCACTAAATCCTTGTTTTTGAAATTATCTATGGTAATCGCTGAAATCTTATTTTCCTCAACTCGATAGTAATCTTCCAAATCGAGCACCATTTTCACGTTTGGAATGGCATCTTCTCCATC
>JBFHGY010000454.1:0-3479 GCA_041582905.1 Crocinitomicaceae bacterium
AGCGGATGTGATTCCGTAGCGACATTGAACTTGACAATCAATAACAGCACGTCAGGATCAGAATCTGTGACAGCTTGTAATTCATACACGTGGTCAGCGAACTCGATGACATACACCACTTCTGGAACGTACACGGCAACACTCACCAATGCAAACGGATGTGATTCGGTAGCGACATTGAACTTGACGATCAATAACAGCACGTCAGGATCTGAATCGGTCACAGCATGTGATTCATACACGTGGTCAGCGAACTCGATGACGTACACGACTTCTGGAGCGTACATAGCAAACTTAACAACAGCGAGCGGATGTGATTCAGTTGCCACATTGAACTTGACGATCAACACAATTGATGCAAGTGTTAGTCAAACCGATTTTACTTTAACAGCCAATCAAACGAATGCGACGTACCAGTGGGTTGATTGTGACGACAATTTCGCGGAAATCGTAGGAGAAACTTCCGTTGATTTCACAGCGTCTGTGAACGGTTCTTACGCTGTGATTGTAAATGGAAATGGATGCTCCGACACATCCAGTTGCGTTGTCATCAATACAATTGGCATCCATGAGAGTACATTGTCTGCGGCGATTACCATCTATCCAAATCCAACTTCTGATAAGTTATTCGTGGATGTCCCCTCCCGCAACGAAGATGTGATGGTTCGAATTAGCAATGCACTTGGACAGTTAATTATAGACCAAACTTTCCGTCCAGAAGAAGAGTTGGTCTTCTTTATCGATTCTGAAAGCGGATTCTACTTAATGGAAATTAAAACGAAGACTGGAGAAATATGGAAAGCTAGCTTCGTGAAGAATTAGCGTTTAGTCAAAACTACCTCATAAATGAAAAAGCCGCTCAGAACAATCTAAGCGGCTTTTCTATTTCTTTTCTCTGGAGTGATTATTCCTTTCTTCCATACTTATCCTTTGCACTCCTTTCCTTATAGGAGCGAACCGATTTCACATCCTTTTCAGGTGATTTCGGTTTACTTTCTGGTGATTTAGGTTTCTCGATTTGACCTTTCGTTTCCGTTTTCTCCGAAGTATCGCGCTTCTCATACTTTGAAGAACTACGTTTTGGTTTGTAGGCATCCTCAGGTTTACGGTCGAATGGTTTCTTCTTCGGATTGAATTCCTTCTTATCCGAAAAATCCTTTTTCTCAGAGAAATCTCTCCTGTCTCTTCTTGGTGAGTACTCCGAATCTGAGCCACGATCTCTGCGGTCTCCATATCTCTTCCCTCCTCTCGGCTTGGAGCTTCCTTGGCGCGCTTCTTCGTTTTTTCTTTCGAATGATCGCTTCTTCTCGAAGGCCTTTTTCTCTTCTCGTTTTTTATTGATCACATCCTTCACCCACTCTTCATTCTCGTGTGCCTTACCCTGGAACTCTTCCTTCGGCTCTCCATCTTGATCTTGATCTTGATCTTGATATTTCGCCTTTTTCGAACCTTCGTAGATCGAATACTTTCGGAAAGAGCACTCTAAATCTCCGTTAAACACTTTGATTTTGCGATCTGGACGTAATCCAACAGACTTAAACGCTTCTTTATTTGAAGAAAGCACCCAACACTCAAAACCTTTCATGGAACCCTTCATCCAGTCTCCCAGTTCTTGATACATTTCCTCTATCTCTTCGCCCATACGCTCACCGTAGGGTGGATTAGAAATCATCACTCCGGGTCCTTCTACTTGAGTTAATTCTTGAAATGAATTGACGCTTGTTTCGATAAATCGACCGATGGGCAATCCACGTAAATTGCGACGTGTTTTGGTTACCATTTCTGCACTAATGTCAGAACCAATGATCTTACATGGAAGCTCCGTAATTCTCTTTGGGACTTCAGACAAAATTTCCTCCCATACTTCGGCTTGGAAATTCGCAAAGTTTTTAAAGGCAAAATGTGTTCGTTCTAATTGAGGAGGAAGTCCAGCTGCCATCAATGCAGCTTCAATCAACAAGGTTCCTGAACCACAGAAAGGATCCACAAACGTTGATTTTTTATCCCAGCCAGACATGCGAATCAGTCCTGCTGCTACTACTTCATTCAATGGAGTAATTCCGACAGCTTCTCGATACCCTCTTTGAAACAAAGGCAGTCCGCTTGTGTTCAAAGAAATGGTAACATCTTGATTTCGAATGTAGACATCAAACATCACTTGAGGCGATTTAATGTTTACGTCTGGACGATTATCGTATTTCTTACGGAAGGTATCCGCAATGGCATCTTTTACCACTAGGAAAGGATATTGTGAATGACTGAAAATCTCAGAGAAAACTGCCCCTTTTACCGCAAAGGTTTTATCCAAAGCGAAATAATCCGTCCAGTTGATCTTCATACATCGCTTGTACAAATCCTCTTCATTCTTGATTCGGAATTTTTTAATCTCCACGAGCACAGAAATCGCGCAACGAACATGTAAATTCAAATAATACACATCTTTCCACGTTCCTTCAACACGTACTGCACGATTCAACAGCTCAACATGATCAAACCCCAATTCTTTCAACTCTTCGGCAAGCACCTCTTCCAACCCGAAAATGGTCTTCAGTGTGATCCACATCTTTCCTTCTTTTTGATCAACTCCAAACATGTCCATTTTTCCTCTTATTTTTGTACAAAAGAACGAATTTGATACCAAACCCACGTTACATACTGTCTTTTTGTTTATTACTCGCCTGTTTCTCTTTCGGTCAAGATCAGAAAATTGGATTGGTTCTAAGTGGAGGTGGTGCAACTGGATTGAGTCACATTGGGGTGATTAAAGCACTTGAAGAAAACGGTATTCCTATTGATTATATTACTGGAACTTCTGCAGGGGCCCTCGTGGGAAGCATGTATGCGATTGGTATGAGTCCTGAACAGATGGAAGCGTATGTATTGAGTGAGGATTTCCAAAAGATGTCGAGCGGAAACCTTAAATCGGAACAACGTTTTCTTTTTCGGGAAGATGATCCACATAGTGGAATGATCAGTTTTTCTTTTTCGAAGGACAGTATTTTAACCAAATTGCTTCCGACAAACTTCAATTCTTCCGCTTATTTGGATTTCGAAATGCTGAAGAATTTAGGTACTGTAAGTGCCACTGTCAATGATTTCGATAGTCTTTTTATTCCGTTTCGCTGTGTAGCTTCGGACATTGTGGATGAGAAGAGTGTTGTATTCCGCGACGGACATTTAAACGCGGCCGTTCGAGCTTCCATGACCTTCCCCTTCTACATCAAACCCATCCACGTGAATGGTGTACTTCTTTTCGACGGTGGACTCTACAATAACTTCCCGAGCAATGTCATGTATTCTGATTTCAATCCCGATTACATCATTGGCTCCAACGTATCGTACAACCAACCTCCACCAGATCAAGACGACCTAATTGGACAAGTAACACACATGCTGGTTACCAATTCTGATTTCACTTTGCCTTGTCAGGAAGGATACATTATTAAACCTGACACCGATGTGTCCACCTTTGATTTTTC
>JBFHGY010000455.1:0-3472 GCA_041582905.1 Crocinitomicaceae bacterium
ATGTAGATGTGGTTCAAGTCTTTCGAGAATTCAACGTCAACGTTGTTGAACAATCCTCCTCCAATTCCTTGAGCTACAATTCCCCATTGTTGATCTTGAGCTGATAGGCGAAGAGCATTACGTGTTCCCCAAAGCTCACCTCCGTTTGCATTAACATACATGAAGTACCATGATTGGTAAGGATCTTGAACAGTTACTCGGTTCCAAGCAATGTTGTAAACTACAGAGTCAATTCCCATGTCGTAAATATCCATTGAACTTGAGTTTTGACCGTAGTAGTGGTTGTATGGGAACAATGATTCAACAATCATCGTGTCTGTTCCTGTTTCCAAGTCAACCAACAAAGAGTCACCTACGATAGGAGGAACAAGTCCAGAACCTGAAGTTCCAAGGTGAACCCAAGGATACAAGTCTAAGTAAACTGTTTGTCCTGTAATTTCATTTACAATTCCTGTTTCCGAAGCTGTCAATGATGGTTCGTAATTCAATGTATCATCAAATAATAATGGTGACGTCAACGTGTATGAGATGCTGTCTCCAGAAGCCATACTTGGCACTAAGATTGTTTCTCCTGTCGCATAGTTCGCGTCTGGAATAAATACAACTGAATCTTCAGAGTTCAAGTCGTAGTATTCTGCCAAGAAGATTTTCGTGTGGAATGGGTGGTTCGCAGACCCATCAGTTCCGAAAGGATCGTATGATCCAGGAAGTGGATTAGGAACGAAAAATTCTACTGTTTGTCCTCCGTCGCTTGAACGAAGACCGCTTCCGAATTGTGAAGTGGTGAACATGATGTTCGGGTTGTAGAAAGAGATCTCACATTGGAAACCGTCTCCTCCTGATACTTCAACAAACTCTTTGAAAGTTGAAAGTGTGTGGTCGTTGTAAAGAGATCCGTTATCCTGTGCACCTCCTAAAACTGCTCCATTTCTATCGAATGCAATTCCGTAGAATTGAGTTACGTTGTATCCTCTGTTTGCAGGGTAGAAAGCAACTTCTGGGTTGTAAGAAACTCCAATACCTCCATCGTTACCGATGTAAAGCTTCGTTCCATCCCATTTGAATTCGTGATTATCTGCGTGTACGTACTGAGCAGATGTTGGATTCAAGAACCATTCTGATAACTTTTCAAAACCTCCAGCTGGTGGATTGTTAGTAGTTTGTTCCCATTTCCAAACGTCGATACCTCCGATCAAAATCTTCTCAGTGTTTTGAGGAGTTACAGTAATTGCCGAGTTGTAAGTTCCTTGGTTACGGTAAATATCCAAGTTACTTGGAGTACCTGATGCACCAACAAATTGAGACCACGTATTTCCACTGTCATGAGAAACGTTCATTCCAGTCAAGTTTCCTTGCGTTCTTGCTACGTAAATTGAGTAACTCCCTGAAGCGTTAGTTGTTTGGGATACAGCGTACTCGTAACGACCAGAACCAGAAGGAACAACATCTGATGTAAATCCTGATTTGTCAACAAACGTATTACCGAAGTCAGTAGAAACGTACGTTTTGTTTGATCCAATCGCACAAACAAAAACTTGTCCATTCGGAGAACATGACAATGAATTACATCCACCGCTTCCTGTTGTTACGTTTGTTAATGTAGCGTCACCAAAGTTCCATTTCTTCAAACCTGTTGGAGACGTCATCCATAGCGTTGTCCCATTCGATGGAGCAACAATTTCTGTCACTCTTCCTGATGAGAAACCATCTGTTCCTGGAACAAGCGTCCAAGAAGCTCCTTGGTCTTGTGTATACCAAACACCATTACCAGACCAGTTATCATCATTTGAACCTGTTGCAACGAACAATGTTCCATTCGTGAACTGACACATAGATGAAATAAAAGGATCCCCTACAAGTCCGTATGACTCAACGCGCTCCCAATTGTTCGCTCCGTTCACGGATTTGAAAAGTCCACCAGAAACACCTCCTGCCCAAATAATGTTATTGTTGGTAACATCTACTTGGATCGCACGAGTTCTACCTCCGATATTGTCTGGACCTTGTTCAACGAATGTTACTGCACGACTTTTTGCCATGTTGGCAACGTCTGCAGAAATTTTGTTGAGTTCTTTTTGTGAAATTCTTTCGCCTGTTTCAGGATTGAGGTATCTACGCTCCATCCATAACTTAGCATCGTTAGCCGATGTTTCGGTAAGCGATGAGAAAGACTCTTTTGTATAAGTACCCTCTGAATCAGTTGATTTCCAAGGAGAAACAACAAAGAGCGCAGCGGCAGCTACAATACCCACCGAACCGATTATTACATTATTACGCTTCATATTTTGATGTTATCAAGTAGTTTAAAGTTTATCGCGACCGCCAAATTACGAAATATTATCTAAACATTAACATTTGTTAAGAACCGAACTTGGCTTCTTTCGCTTTGTAAAATTATGCCTTTTGTGACAATCTCTCAAATGAGACTTTTCAAAAAGATCATGAAATATACACGTCTAATTAAAATAGATGTTTTTCAGCTCGATAGGAAGATCGAACCAATGGGCCACTTTCAACGTATTTATATCCCATTTCCAATCCTATTTCTTTGTATTCCGCAAACTGTTCTGGTGTTACAAACTCAGCAATTGGAAGGTGCTTCGTTGTTGGTTGAAGATATTGCCCCAATGTAAGAATGTCCACGTTCACACTTCTCAAATCTTGCATGGTTTCGAGTACTTCTTCACGTGACTCTCCTAAACCGAGCATGATTCCAGACTTAGTCTTCATTCCTCCTTTTTTCAAACGGAATAAAACTTCCAAACTTCGATCGTATTTTGCCTGAATTCGAACTTCTTTTGTCAAACGACGAACGGTTTCAAGGTTGTGACTCACAATCTCTGGCGCTACATCAATGATGTTTTGAAGATTTTCCCATTTCCCTGCAAAATCAGGAATAAGGGTCTCCAAGGTCGTTGTAGGAGATTGCTGACGAATGGCACGAACAGTTTGTGCCCAGATTAACGATCCACCATCTTTTAAGTCGTCGCGGTCTACTGATGTAATAACTGCGTGTTTCACCTCCATCGTTTTCACACTGTGTGCTACACGGCCTGGCTCGAACTCATCGACTTCATCTGGACGACCAGTTGCAACAGCGCAAAATCCGCAAGAACGGGTACAAATATTTCCTAAAATCATAAAGGTGGCTGTCCCTTCTCCCCAACACTCGCCCATATTTGGGCAATTTCCACTTTCACAAATCGTATGCAATTTGTGCTCATCTACTAAAGATCGAACGCGCTTGTAATTCTCACCCGTAGGCAGTTTAACGCGTAACCATTTTGGTTTTTTAATTCGAACTCTGTTATCCTCTATTAATTCACTCATGCCAATTACTTAACGATGTTCCTGACCTCTCGGCTGAAAATTTAGCTAATTTTGCATCGAAAGGTGAATACAAAGTTACGAAAAGCAAATAGATGGCAACAGTAAGAATTGAATATTTGGGTGATCTGAGAACCAGATGTAC
>JBFHGY010000456.1:0-3466 GCA_041582905.1 Crocinitomicaceae bacterium
AACAAATCCTACCACGGAGATTTAAGCGGAATACTCGCGAAAAACAAATCTTTTGTGCTCACTCCATTCACAAAACCCAGTGCACGAATTGCCAAAATGAAAGATTGGAATGAGAAAGTAGAGTCTATTATTCAACAAGCTCCGAGTTGGGACATTGGTGTCATTGCGGGAGTTCCTTCCTGGGTTTCTCAGTTACTTGAACGCATCATTGAACGCTACCAGCTTGAGAACATTCATGACATCTGGCCAAATCTTCGTGTGTACTGTCATGGAGGTATTTTTCTCTCACCATACAAGCAGAAACTTGACCAATTATTCGGGCGTCCGATGGTCTATCAAAACACATATTTAGCGAGCGAAGGATACTTTGCCTACCAACGTGATTTTCTGAAGGGAGGCATGCAATTGATGCTTTCAAATGGTGTTTTTTACGAATTCGTTGAAGAGAAATACTTCCATTTCCTGTCCACAAACCAAATGGACAAAATTCCGACCTTAACCATCGAACAAGTCAAGGAACGAACACCGTATGCATTGGTTATTTCCACTTGTTCAGGACTCTGGCGGTACTCTTTGGGAGATACTATTGAATTCACTGATGTTGCTTCGAGAACAATCAAAATAACAGGACGTATTTCCTTTCACTTGAGCGATCACGGTGAACATTTATCCGACTCCAACTTGATGAGTGCCATTGAACGCTTATCCGAAAAAGTAAATGCTACCATCGAGGAGTTTACCGTATATTCCAACAAACAGGAAAAGCGTCAATACTGGTACATTGGGGCGAACAAGCTCTTGAGCACATCCAACGCTGCACAGGAAATTGACGAAGCATTAAAGGAGTTAAATGATGATTACGAAACTGTTCGAAAACACATTTTAAAATCTCCAAAAGTACGCGTACTTCCCACTCGCGTATTCTACGAATTCATGGAAAAATGTGGACGTATGGGAGGACAGAACAAGTTCCCTCACGTGCTTACGAAAGAACAAAATCAACTTTGGTTAAATCATTTAGGAAAAGACGATTAATCCCTTCTTCCCAACAACTGGACAAGGACGATCACCAAAGAAGTAATGGCTGCTAATGCTGCAACCACGTAGGTCATTGCGGCCCACTTTAGAGCATCTTTCGACATTTCATATTCCTGAACTGTTGCCGTTCCGCTGTCTTTTATCCAAACCAAGGCACGACGAGAAGCATCAAATTCAACGGGTAATGTTACCACTGCGAATAGCGCCATGGCACCATAAGCTCCAACCATAATCCATAGTACCAAATCTACCGGAAAGACCGAGTACAACGTTGCACCTCCTATCATCAGAACAAACATCAATATTTGGAGAATTCGTGCAGAAACAGATTGAATCGGAACCAATTTTGAGCGCAAGGTCAACCATCTGTACGCTGTAGCATGCTGTACCGCGTGTCCACATTCGTGAGCCGCTACAGCAGCAGCTGCCGCATTTCGTTGATTGTATACCGCTTCAGATAAATTCACGGTTTTATTCATCGGATTATAGTGATCCGTTAACTGTCCTTGCACTGAAATCACTTTCACATCATGGATTCCATAATGTCGTAACATTTGCTCCGCGATTTCCTTCCCTGACAATCCACGCTGAGATGGAATTTTGCTGTACTTCGCAAAGGTGCTTCTCAACTTAGAGCTCACCAACCAGCCGATCAACATGAATACACCTCCCGCAATCATGAGCGGCCAATACAATCCAATACCAACAGACATTCCTTCTTGCATTTCTTTAAATTTTAATCAGGAAAATATACGGATAATTGAGCAATCCTTTTGGTGCTCATTGTTAAAAATTGTTAGGCAGAAATGGCACTATCAGAAACAAAAAATGCAGACCATTCCGGTTATCGGAACTGATCTGCATTTTCCTAAAGTCTTTTCTTTCAATTAGTCGTTTCCGAGGAGACGAAGTAATGACATGAACAGGTTGACAAACATAATATAGAGAAGTAATCCTCCTACAAGTGCCAATTTGTTTCGCTCAATTCCTGAAAGAGAAACATCTTGAGACATTCCTTTCAGTTTTTGCATGTAGTACGCTGTCAATCCAGTGAAAACAAACACTCCTAGAATTGAAATAACGTAATCTAGCGGTTCGCTTCCAATAAACCAGTTGGCAATACTCGCAATGAACATACCAATGAAAACCATGTACAACAAGCTTCCCATCTTCGTAAGGTCAGTCTTTGTAGTGTACCCTAAAACCGCCATCGCTCCGAATGCTCCCGCCGTAATAAAGAAAGTAACTGCAACTGATTGAGCAGTATAAGCTAATAAGATAACACTAAAGGAAAGCCCCATCAATACGGCATAAGCTAGAAACGCGAGCATAAGCACACCCATCGATAAGCGGCGATAAGCCATTTGAATGAGTAATGCCAACCCTACAGGCGCAAACGCTACCACATAAAAAAGAGCATTCATCTTCGGTCCTGTTTCAGTCAAACTGACAAAGTATGTGGAAACAAACTCTTCCGTTCCCGCCATGTACGCAATAATTCCAGAAACCGCCAAGGCCCCAAACATATATGAGTACACACTCTTAAAAAAGTCTCTGCTCAGTTCGCGAGAGAAGCTTTGATCTTGATCTAAAATTTGATTCATCTTAATGTAATTTTGCTTGTACTAAGTTAATAAATTCTTTGCGCGTTGAATCGTTCGACATGAACAATCCAGTGAACGCGCTGGACGTTGTTGACGAGTTTTGTTTTTGAACACCGCGCATCTGCATACACATGTGTTCTGCCTCAATCACAACAGCCACTCCTTTCGGATCCAATGTTCGCTGAATGCAATCGCGAATCTCAATCGTCAAGCGCTCTTGAACTTGTAATCGACGTGCATACGCATCCACAACGCGTGGAATTTTACTCAGTCCAACGATTTTTCCATTCGGGATGTATGCAACATGTGCCTTTCCAAAAAATGGAAGCATGTGATGTTCACACAGAGAATACAATTCGATATCCTTCACAATCACCATTTCCGAATACTCTTCATGAAAGATGGCTTGTTTGATGATTTCATCGGCATCTTGATCATACCCTTTTGTCAAAAATTGCATCGCCTTCGCTACGCGCTCTGGCGTTTTCAGCAATCCTTCACGATTTGGGTCTTCTCCAATTCCTTTGATCACTTCTTCGTAATGCCCTTTCAGACTTTCCGTTAGTTCGTCGTTATATTTAAATTCTTTTGCCATAATCACTTTATTCTTTCCGAAAGAAAGAGCAGTTTAAAACGGTTGATCACCACCGAAGTATTCCACGTAATTATTCTCAGTTTCCACCAATTTAATCTTGCACAATTCTCCTCCAGCTTCCGCGATCGGTCCTTTCATTCGATCCCACACCGCAATCACGATATTCTCCGTAGACGCCAATTGTCCTGCCAAAAACGGAACGTCTAAGTTCAAGTTCTTGTGATCAAGC
>JBFHGY010000457.1:0-3443 GCA_041582905.1 Crocinitomicaceae bacterium
GCTTCTGATGTGACTTACACTTTCTGTTGGGATAGCTGTTACCAATGTAACGGTGATGATCCAGTTGCTTCGTTGGAAGAAAACGTATTCAGCGGATTGTCTGTTACTCCAAACCCATCTATTGATTTCGTAACATTTGATTTCGGAGACAATTCTTTGAATGATGTAGCGATCAGAATTTTTGATCTATCAGGAAAATTAGTTACCGATAATGTTGCTTCTTCAAGTACTACTGAAGTGAACATTTCAAACCTTCAGTCTGGAAGCTACATCTACACATTAACTACCGTAGATGGTGTTTCTACATCAGGAAAAATTGTGAAGCTATAGTAGCAAAAATCACATATCAATTAGCGAGAAAAGTCCATACAGTTGGACTTTTCTTGTCCTTATCCAATACTATTTAATTATGATCCGTCTTTCCCTTTTTTCAGCTTTCATTTTTTCTAGCATTTATTCATTTGCACAAATACTAGATGTAACTCCCGCCTTCCCGACTATTGACGATAACGTGACAATTATCTACGATGCTCAAGAAGGAAATGGAGCATTAACGGGAATTACGCCCGTGTACGCACACACAGGACTGATTACGGATCAAAGTACTTCTCCATCGAACTGGTTGTTTGTACAAGGAAACTGGGGAACTGCCGATGCGAGTGTATTAACAACGGATTTGGGGAACAATCAGCATTCAATTAGTATTGATATTGATCAGTTTTACGGCATTCCAGGAACAACGGTTATTGAGGAACTCGCGTTTGTATTCAGAAATACCGACGGGTCAATTGTAGGGCGCGCAGCAGGCGGATCAGACATTTACTATCCGGTATATCCAACGAATGCAGGATTACTCGCTCGATTTTTCACTCCAGAAACGGTGGAACTCGTCGACATTGGAGGACAAATCAACATCGTTGCAAAGTCAAATGAACTCGCGACATTAACACTTTATGACAATGGCGTACAGGAAACATCAGTCTCTAACGCCGATGTATTAAACCACAATATTACCGCCACTTCATCCGGAGAGCATGAATTGGTGCTTGAAGCTTCCAATGGAACGACAACCGTTTACGATACCGTACACTACGTTGTCAATCCTCCCGTAAACGTACAAGATCCTCCCGCAGGAACTATTGGAGGGCTAAACCTGATAGATGCCAATACCGTTCGAATTCAACTCTATGCGCCAGACAAAGATCATGTTTATGTGATTGGAGATTTTAACAACTGGACACCAGGAGTGAACTATCACATGAATCGCGGAACGGACAACGCAACGTGGTGGATTGACATCACAGGACTTTCGCCAGGAACGCAATATGGCTATCAGTTCTACATCGATGGTGAAATGAGGTTAGCAGATCCGCTCAGCGAACTCATAGCTGATCCCAACAACGATAATTCCATTCCTGCTCAAGCGTATCCTTCACCATATGCTTATCCAACAGGAGAAACTTTTGGATTTATCTCACTTTTTGAAACCGATCCTCTCCCCTTCAGTTGGCAACACGATGCGGTTACAATGCCCGCTCAGGAAGACCTAATGATCTATGAACTACTCGTAAGAGATTTTGTCAATGCCCGCAATTATATTACGCTCATTGACACACTTTCTTACCTCGATAGCCTTGGAATCAACGCGATTGAATTAATGCCTGTTGGGGAATTTGAAAACAACGACAGTTGGGGATACAACCCAAGCTTCCACATGGCACTGGATAAATATTATGGAACTCCAGAGCATTTCAAACAATTCGTAGACGCTTGTCACGAAAGAGGAATCGCAGTTATTTTAGACATTGCCCTCAATCACACTTTTGGACAAAGTCCAATGGTAAACATGTATTGGGATCCCGTAAATCAACAACCTGCGGCGAATAACCCATGGTTTAACGCGATATGTCCACATGAACCGTATTGTTGGGGATACGACATGAATCATGAAGCACAAGCTACGAAAGACTACATCGATCGCGTCAATCTTCACTGGGTGTCTGAATACCATTTGGATGGATTTAGATTCGATTTCACCAAAGGATTCGTGAACAACGGAAATGGATTCTCTCAAACACGTATTGATCTATTAAAACGTATGGCTGACACCATTTGGGCCGTTCATCCAGATACTTACATCATTTTAGAACATTGGGCAGATAACAACGAAGAAATTCAGCTTTCAGATCATGGATTGATGATGTGGGGGAATGTAACCCATGAATACGCTCAAGCGGTGAAAGGTTACTCTTCTAATTTGAACAATGCTATGTACACGGAACGTGGATGGAATGATCCGCACCTTGTGACCTATATCGAAAGTCATGATGAAGAACGATTAATGTATGGAGCTCTCAATTTTGGAAACACATCGAACCCAAGTCATAATCCTCAAGATTTGTACACAGCATTTAAGCGATCAGAAACAGCAGCTGTAGCCATGTTGACAATGCCTGGTCCTAAAATGATCTGGCAATTCGGAGAGTTAGGATATGATATTTCCATCGACTATATCTGTCGCGTTTGTCCGAAGCCAATTCTATGGAATTACTTCAACCAATCGAACCGTCAGAATATCTATCGATTGTACAGCTCAGTACTTTTCTTGAGAAACAACTATCCAACGTTTACCTCTCAGAATTTCAATTACTCATTGAATTCATCCATTAAGCGGATGATTTTGAATGATCCTTCTATGGATGCCTTAGTACTGACGTCATTTGCACTCGATACGATCACTGCCTACGCTGGTTTTCCAACTACTGGAACGTGGTATGAATATTTTACTGGAGATACCGTAGAAGTAAGTAATGTGAATATGACCTTGGATTTAGCTCCAGCAGATTATCGCATCTACACGACAGAGAAACTCACGCAGCCAGAATTCATTAATACGGCCGCAATTTCTGAATTATCAACTATTGCGCAGGACATCACCTTGTACCCCAACCCTACTACGTCTTTTATTTCTGTGAAGGGCTTAACGTCGGGGAATCCTTACCGCTATATGATTGTAGATCTAACGGGGAGAACAGTCGCTTCCGATTTATTGAATGGATCCCCAAGCGAAGACGAAACCATAAACGTAGAACAGCTCCCTTCAGGATCGTATCGATTATTTATCGAATCGGATGGAACCGTATTTGAATCGCCATTTGTGAAAGAATAAGCCACACAGAATGCAGAAATTTTTAACTCTCACCACCTACTTTCTGCTCGTTTCGAACTCATTCGCGCAGAACTTCGGAGACTTTGCAAGTGCAGTCCTCGTGGGAGAGTGTTATTCTGAGAATTTCTATAATCTGACTGGTGGAGGTGCGAACTGCATCAACACGAATTGTAGCATTCTGTTCGATGGTCAAAATTTTGGTTCCTACATTCAAAATTCTGGAGAACTCTACCTTCGAGGAGCCGAAATCAAAACCTGGAAAAATGCAGGTGGA
>JBFHGY010000458.1:0-3434 GCA_041582905.1 Crocinitomicaceae bacterium
GGTGCATCCAAAATCAGAAAAATGATTCGCGCTCGTGCTTCTTCGTTCCAACTCAACGTATTAATCGCTGAATCAAGCGCTACTTCCACGGCTTCTTCGTAATCGCCTCCACCACCTGCTCGTTGGAGATTAATGAACTGTACTGATTCCGACAGTACGCGACTGAAATCCATCGTGCGCGTGAGGTATTCCTCCGTTCCTTCATCTCGATAAAACACATTAGCAAAGTGGAAATTGAGCGTTGAACTAATCTGTTTCGACTTGAAAATAATATCGTTCATTTCTTCTTTGAGATAGTTCAATTCATCTCCCATCGAACCAGTTGCATCCACCACAAAGGCGATATCGACATTATTCATTTCGGCGCATTCAACACGCATCATCAAATGATTGACTCCTTCTTCAAACGGAGTAATGTTTTTCACGACCTCGGTTTGTCCTTGATACTTCACGACGAATGACAAATCCTTTCGTTCGATAGATTCTCCCGTGGTTGTGAGCCACAATTCCGCCTTTCCTGTGTTATCAGTGCGAGCTGCGTAAATCTCCTTCGAACGATTCAGCATCAAACGTACCATTGCATCGGCCAAGGGTAATCCCGATTGACTTCTCAATTGCAAGGTGTATCTTCCTTTTGGGGCAATTTTCCAAGCATCCGCATGTGATTTTAATTCAGAATCCGTTAAATCCTGCCACATTTTCCATTTCGAATAATCGTTGATCTCGCCTGCCGTGAGTGCACCACTACGTCCAGAGATAGCGTCACCCAATCCGCCTCCGCTTCCACTTCCCTCATCAGTCGCATAACTCCCGTAACCAGACCAACCCAACGCTGATGACTTTTCCTTTCTTCCTCGAAATCGCGGAGCACGACTACTAGAAAACTCCATATCGCTAACTGCAATGGACTTCATCTCTAAGGTCTCTGCTTCTTCTCATTTTGGTGCTACCGGAGCAGATGGATCGCGTTCCATTTTGAAATCAGCGACTTCATCAGATTTCACGCGAATCTCTTTTTTTACAGGAAGATGATCGGCATAATTAATCACACATTGGTAGGTTCCTGTATCCAAAACCACATTAAAATTTCCTGCTTTGTCCGTCAAAACTGAAGCAACGAGTTTATCATTTTGGTAGATATCGACATTTCCATAGCCCAAAACACCTTCCGTGGATTCTGAACTTAAATTTCCACTGATGGACTGTGCGTGAACAGCAAGAGAGCCAACTAAAAGACAAAAAGTAATGATCAAACGCATAATGTGAGTATTAAGTGTATGCGCCTCTGTACAATGAAGAAACAAAAGGGTTCAAAATTATGTCCGATTCCTTCTGATCATTTTATCTTTGATGCATGAAAACCATTCTTTTAGTCCTTCTACCGCTCCTATTTTTAGGGTGTGAATCAGAAAAAAAAACTGAGAAAATCGAACGTATTTTGTTCATTGGAAACAGTTATTTGTATGAAAACGATGGCGTAGATGAACACCTCAACAATCTGATTCAAGGGACGAAAGGACTTAATGCTGATGCTCAGCGAGCAGCCGAAGGACGCTACCACTTGATGAATCACTGGAAAGATGAAGAAACCCAAGCACTGTTCTCATCCGAAAAATGGGACAAAATTGTTTTACAAGAATGGGGATCAGGTCCGTTGAAGAAGAATGCTGAGTTTGAAAAGTACGTCAAAAAATGGACGAAGAAACTCCACTCCATGAATGCCAAGGGCAAGGTCCTTCTCTTTTCAACATGGAACTATCAAAGCGCGAAAGGAATGGAGGATCGTTTGTATGAGAAGTACTCAAAAATTGCGAAAGAAGTGAAAGCAGAGGTTGTTCCTGCCGGTCTGTTATGGAAGAATATTCGCGAGAAAGTTCATCTGTATGCAGAAGATGGCGCACATCCCAACCGCAAAGGCACCTTTGTTTCTGCCTGTTTGTTTTATGAACGCATCTTCAATCGCGATGTAACAAAAACCCAAAATACCGACCCGATTCTGTCAAAAGCAGAGCAAACCAAGCTGAAAAAGTGGGTGCATGCTTTTAACTCAAATTGGCAGGAATAACTGACGATTATATTTTTCTTAACGTACGTTAAATTCGTACTTTTGTACAATATACAGATGAAAAGTTTGTTCTTCTGAACGCGATGGACTACATTTGTTTTGTTTAACGTTTATGAAAAAATATCAAACAGGACCGTTTCTTTCTCAGATAGATTACCCGAATGATCTACGTGAGAAGTTCAACTTGGAGGATTTACCCCAGGTTTCGGAAGAGGTACGTCAGTACATTATCGATGTGATTTCCGAGATCGGAAACAGTCACTTTGGTGCTAGTTTAGGCGTTGTCGAATTAACTGTAGCGCTACACTACGCGTTCAATACTCCATACGACCAGTTGGTTTGGGACGTAGGTCACCAAGCGTATGGACACAAAATTCTTACAGGAAGAAAAGACAGCTTTCCAACAAACCGAATTAAAGGCGGAATTTCAGGATTCCCAAAACGTTCGGAAAGCGAATACGATACATTTGGTGTAGGACACTCCTCGACATCTATCTCAGGTGCACTTGGAATGGCCATTGCCAACAACTACAAAGGTGAAAAAGATCGTCAGCACATTGCCGTTATTGGTGATGGAGCTATGACAGCCGGTCTCGCCTTCGAAGGGTTAAACCACGCAGGATATGAAAACGATGCGAACTTACTTGTTGTCTTAAATGATAACTGTATGTCCATCGATCCAAACGTTGGTGCGCTCAAGGAATATTTAACAGACATCACGACTTCTCACACCTACAACAAAGTGAAAGACGATGTCTGGAAACTGCTTGGGAAAATCTCCAAATTTGGACCTGATGCGCAAACCATCGCATCAAAAATCTCACATGCTTTGAAAGGATCTTTGTTGAAACAAAGCAACCTATTCGAGTCGTTGAACTTCCGTTATTTCGGTCCTGTGGATGGGCATGACGCGATCGGTTTAGCGAAGGTGATGGAAGATTTAAAGAAGATTCCAGGTCCGAAAATTTTGCATTGTATCACACGAAAAGGTGCTGGATACAAGTTCTCGGAAGAAGGAAATCCTACGAAATGGCACGCTCCAGGTGTGTTCAACAAAGATACAGGTGAGATTGTTAAGATCGTCCCGAAATCTCCTCAACCTCCAAAGTATCAAGAAGTATTTGGACATACGATTGTTGAACTTGCTGAGAAGAACGACAAAATTATGGGGGTTACACCTGCCATGCCAACGGGTTGTTCTTTGAACATTATGATGTCAGCGATGCCTGATCGTACCTTTGATGTAGGAATTGCGGAACAACATGCCGTAACCTTCTCTGCTGGTTTGGCGACTCAAGGAATGGTTCCGTTCTGTAATATTTATTCATCGTTCATGCAGCGCGCGTTTGACCAAGTGTTGCACGATGTA
>JBFHGY010000459.1:0-3432 GCA_041582905.1 Crocinitomicaceae bacterium
GAAGTAATGATTCCTTACCCGAGTGGTTGTGATGGGTGTGACGAGACCGTCGCGATGGTATTTGAAGCGGAGAGCAAAGGAACGGACACCATTGTGGGACGAATACTCCAACAAAGCATGAACTGCAGCGATACCTTGTCCGAATTTGAGTCTTTTGTGATTCATGTGAAATGATCGAATGAAAAAACAGCTGTTGTTCATCCTATTTGCACCCTTGCTTCTTGCGAGTTGTTCCAACGAATACGAAGTGGAAGATGCCCTGTATGAACATATTGAGAATAAATACGCTCAGCACTCGTACGATTTAGAGAGCACACTCGACTCTTTGGAACAGTTTTATATCGAAGAAGGTTTGATTAAATCGGGTGCTCCCAAAGACTTGCGAAGCTATTTTCAGCAGAATATCGACGAAGGACAACTAAGGTATTCCCAAAGTGACAAAGCTCGTGCTCTTCTCGGGCGTGTTCCCCTGTCCTACCCTGAATTAGAGAAAGTAGCTCTGCGAAAAGTAAATGGCGAAACCTTTGATGCAAGTAAGTTTGGTTTGATCTCGAATCGTATTGAAAAAAATGTAACCGAAACTGGACAAATTGCTTCCAGTAACGTTGCTATGCCCCATTTGAATGTTTTGTCAGCGGAGGATTTTGAACATCCTTACTATCGAGCAGATGTGCTGCTTTTCCTTCACACACTTTATTATCCGTACTACGTACAAGATCAAAAATACATTCGTGAGATTCCAACGAAAATTGAATACGTTCCAGAGTAATTGGAAACAGAAATATGAATGCGCTATCCCTGCCGTTTAACACTAGCGTTTTTCCACGAGAAATTTGAAACCGTAAATTGTGTCTTCTTCGTAATCCGCGTTCACCTTGATCGATGAAAGTTTCTTTCTGACCAATTCAACTACTTCAGCATCCGCTCCTCCGATTGCCTCGATCATTATTTTGTTCTCACAGATTGAGAAATGTACAGCCACGCGGTACTGAACGTCTTTTTGCAATTCAACCTGACTTAGGTCGAGTACCATTTTATCCGAAAGTTCGTTTTTTAAGGTTGGCTTTTGACTTTCTAAGTTCCCTGTCGAACACAGGAGCAGCATACTGAAAATTATTGTTTTCATTCCTATTGTTTTGCGTTGACCTTCTATTGATCAACTGATTACAAAACAAAAGTATGCGGGGTATTCTGCGCGAACGTTCTGGATTTCATTTAGAGGTTCGGACTTACAATATGGAACCTTTTTGAGGTGTTGAAGACTATTTTATTTCCTCTACCAAACCATTCCTGTATAACTCACGAATCATCCGTTTCAATTCCAACCAATCGATATCCTCGGCGAATTCTGCATATTCTTTGGTGCTATCCAAATAGGATTTCAAAAACCACGCGTCAATTTTCCCAAATTGGGGAGGATTGCTTAAAATGACTTCTATATGCTGTTGCGTCTTCTTTTTATAAAAAGCACATGCGCCACCATGAAATGCATAATTTACCCTTTTTGAGATCGCTCCTTTCCTTGGAACCTTTGGATTTCTAATCCATAATAATTCCTCGCACTGCTCCTTGACTGAGATGTCATAACCAAAGGCATCCCCTAACCTTTTCATTAGTTCAACTCCTTCTAAACGGTACTCATGAATCGCCTTGACCAAAACTTCTACTGTCATTTTTTTGATGCGTTCAATTGATTCTTCATCACTTTTCGTCTCTCAATCGCTTTAACTCATCTAAATACCGATCAATTATTTCAGCTGTCTCCTCGACCGAATAATTGGGGCAGCGTGGATATTCTCGCTCCAAACCATACGCCATCTCATCCAGCAAGGTGTAATCGTATTCGAGCATATCAATGATGTACATCCCTTTTTCGTATCCTTCAATGAGTCGTCGTTTGGTTAAAATTCCATTTCCGCCATCGTAATAATCGCCATTTGGTAACTTGATGAGAACGTGATAGCATTCACTCGAATCTGACGACATAATGAAACTAATACTCACCTTTTCCTCGAACCGTTCATTCCACCTTTCGTAAAAGAGATTCGCGAAATTTCCGCACGGACCTGAGTTCACGCATGGCGCACCTTCGTACAACCCGTATCGGCCATTGATGCTATCCTTCAATTGTTCTAGCAGCTTCTCCGTTTGATTACTTGTCGCGATCAAATCAAAGGCCAATGCATATACGGGATCGTTTTTCAGCAAGAAATCTTCAGGTTTCCATTGAACGACATGATCTGGAATTACACCATATCCTTGGTCCTTTTCGAGTGAATCATTGATAGAACAAATCGTAGCGACAAATGCATGTAGTTGAGTATTGGGCAAAGACATGTGCTGCTTCAAATACGTACCGCCAACCAACGATGCATTCCCTCCAGCTTCACTTCCCAAGAAAGTCACATTTCCATATCTTCTTAAAACACCCGAGAATTCACCGGCAGCGGAGCTCGTCCCACCATCGATAAACACATAGGTATGACCTTTGAACCGACGTTTTGCTGGCTTAAATGTTCCTAAACCATAAAAAGGCCAACGCACCTTTCGTGTACGTTCAAGAAAAGCCTCTGCTTCGTCATCTTTTACAATCCGAAGTTCTTTAGAAATTGTGAACTTGTCGTTTAACAGATATTCTAGAATCAATTTTCCATTGATGGGATCACCTCCACCGTTTGCACGAATATCAAGAATGAGGTTGGTCGGTTGTACCTCTTCGATTTGTTCAATGGCAGCTTTTATCTGAGGATCGAATCGACCTTGATCACATTCTTTGAAGAGGCCGTTATGAAATGATCTCACGGTAAGTATGGCTGTTTGCAGGGAATCGACAAATTCAAGGGTAATGAACTGAGGATCATCTTTGAACATCGGACGATCCATCACTTGTCTCCTATTCCACAATGACTTCCAACTAGTACCTGGTAGTTCAATCGACTTTAATTGATCCGAATCATCGACATATTCGAAGGTATAGGTCTCCGAATGACCGAACAATCGATGGTAGAACAACCAAAAATTTGAATTGACATTGAACAAGGAACTGGCTGAAGAATAGCCGTCGTTCGACATTCGCGTAAATCCAGCCTGAAATATATCTTGTACCTTCACCCCATTAATCGATATGATTTGCGTTCCTCTCTTTATTCGGTCTGCCGAATCGCTCACCGCAACATGAGCTGAATTTTCCAGCCACACAATGTCCAAAGGAATGATACTTGGATGATTAACGATAGACTGATGAATGGAACCGTTTATCTGAATTCCCGAATGGACATCTTTCAAGAAAAAACTGACCGGAGAAATCGTCCGATAGAATTCGATATCCGTCATTGAATGATCGATGCAGGCATACATACTATCCAGAAAGTGATCCGTTTCCTCCTTTGAATTGTAGTAATACAACAAAGGACTCTTTGCTTCCAATTTCTC
>JBFHGY010000460.1:0-3431 GCA_041582905.1 Crocinitomicaceae bacterium
ATTCGTTAGTACGGAAGAAGACGGAGCGATTAAGTAACAAAACGCTTTCTTGTTAGATCGTCCTACACGCCCACGGAGCTGGTGCAAATCACTAATTCCGAAGTTTTGCGCGTTGTTGATGATGATCGTGTTTGCATTCGAAATGTCAATTCCCGACTCGATAATGGTTGTTGCCAACAGGACATCGTATTCGCCTTCGATGAAGCCAAGCATGATTTTTTCCAACTCTTTTCCATCCATTTGCCCGTGACCAATCGCCACGCGAATACCAGGACATAAGCGCTGCAGCATGCCCGCAATTTCCTTAATGTTTTGCAAGCGGTTGTGCACGAAAAAGACTTGTCCACCTCGACTTACTTCGTACGCCACAGCATCACGAATGGTTTCTTCTTTGAATTGAATTACTTCCGTCAATACCGACTGTCTGTTCGGTGGTGGCGTATTGATGATACTTAAATCACGCGCTCCCATCAACGAAAACTGAAGTGTTCTGGGAATAGGTGTTGCTGTAAGTGTAAGCGTATCTACCGTAGCGCGAAGTGTCTTCAACTTATCTTTCACCGATACACCGAACTTTTGTTCCTCATCGATGATCATCAAGCCCAAATCTTTAAACTTGACGCGCTTTCCAGCGATGGCGTGAGTTCCAATCAAGATATCAATTTTCCCTTCTGCCAATCGCTTCAAGGTTTCGGTTGTCTCTTTGGCTGTTTTAAATCGATTGATGTAATCAACCGTGCAAGGCATTCCTTCCAAACGCTCCTTGAAGCTGCGGTAGTGCTGCATAGACAGAATGGTCGTAGGAACCAAAACAGCTACTTGCTTGCTATCGGCTACAGCTTTGAAAGCCGCTCGGACAGCGATTTCCGTTTTTCCAAATCCAACGTCACCACAAATCAGGCGATCCATTGGAGTCGATGATTCCATGTCTTCTTTCACAGCGATTGTTGCTTTCAACTGATCGGGCGTGTCTTCAAACATGAAAGAAGCTTCCAGTTCGTTTTGCAAGTACGAATCCGGCGAATAAGCGAACCCAGGTTGACTTTTTCGCTTTGCATATAGTTTGATGAGATCGAAGGCGAGTTCCTTGATCTTCTTCTTAGTCTTTTTCTTGAGGTTGGCCCAAGTCGCCGACCCGAGCTTGTTCATTTTCGGAGTTCCACCATCTTTTCCGGTAAACTTCGAGATGCGGTGCAAGGAGTGAATTCCAACATACAGCACATCGTTGTCTTTGTAAATCAAACGAATGGCTTCTTGCGGCTTTCCATTCACATCGATGGTTTCCAATCCAGAGAATTTACCTACTCCGTGATCGATGTGCGTGACATAGTCACCGCGTTGCAAATTGTAGAGTTCTTTGAGCGTTAAGGCTTGTTTTGCCTGACGGAATCCTTCCTTGAGTCGGAAACGGTGATAACGTTCAAAAATCTGATGATCGGTATAACAAACGAGCTTCGTAACTGGGTCGATGAATCCTTCATGTAATGAAAAATGCATTGGAGTGAACTCGATGTTCTTTTCGATATCACTGAAAATCTGCTCCAAACGATCAATTTGCTTCGGCTGATTGGAGAAAATGAGATTGGTAAACCCGTTGTTTTTTCGCTGGATCAAATCCTCCGTTAGCAAGTCGAAGTTCTTGTTGAAGCTCGGCTGCGGTTTAAAATCAAATGAGAAAGAGTGTTCACTCTCAAAAAAGAAGTCTGCACCAAATTCCACAATCGACATTTCATCGATGTTCTTTTTGAAATCTTCAGGATGATAGAACAGTTTCGAAGGAATAGTATGTTGCACCTCCGAATTCAATCCATCATAGATTTTCACCGCCTTTTTATATTCTACTTCGAGCGCGTTGAGTGTTTGATCGTAAGACGATAACCAAACGGTAGTAGTATTTCCGATGAAGTCGAGAAAGCTTACGTTTTCTTCTTTCATCAATCCGCCTTGAACATTCGGAACAATATGGAAAAACTGATGCTCTTTGATCGATAATTGCGTACTCGCATCAAAGGTTCGAACGCTTTCTACATCATCTCCGAAAAACTCAATTCTGAAAGGCTGATCGTTCGCGTAAGAGAACACATCTACAATCCCACCACGAATGGAAAACTGTCCGGGTTCGTAAACGAAATCAACACGATCAAACTCCAGTTCCAGTAATGTTTCATTAATGAAATCGATGGAGTAAGATTTTCCAACTTCCAGTTTGAGCGTGCTTTTGGTCAGGTTCTTTTCTGAAGGAATACGTTCGAATAATGCCTTTGGATAGGTAACAACCCACGTGTTTTTTGTGGTCGAAATCTTCTCCAATACTTCCGCTCGCGAAACGACATTGGCATTATCTGTTTTCTCTAATTCGTAGGGAACCCGATACGATGCTGGATAAAAAAGTACTGTCGCATCTTTTGGATACAATCCTTGTAAATCATTCAGAAAATAGGCTGCTTTTTCTTTGTCTTCAAGGATGAATAAATGATTTCCTGGTGACTGCTTCGCAACAAGCGATGAACAAATCGAGCGTGACGATCCAACCAATCCTTGCCAATGAATTTTGGTTCCCACCAACTGCAATTCATTCGCAGTGGAATCAATTTGGGAGACGTTTGAAAAGGCGGCAAGAAATTGGAGGTGATCCATTTATTTTAAATATGACATTGCTTCCTCCATCATTTTTTTCGATCCAACGAAGTAAGGAACGCGTTGATGAAGTCTTGAAGGTTCGATAGAAAGAATGCGCTCATGACCTGTTGTTGCAAGTCCTCCTGCTTGTTCAGCGATAAACGCTAGCGGATTACATTCATACAATAAGCGGAGCTTCCCTTCTGGGTCAACCGTTGTGGAAGGGTAGATGTAAATTCCTCCTTTGATGAGGTTTCGGTGGAAATCTGCCACCAAAGAGCCGATGTATCTTCCCGAATAAGGTCGATTGGCTCCTTCTTGAATGGTTTGGCATTTTTCGCGGATATATTCCTTAATTCCAGGATCGCAAATGTCAACGTTTCCTTCGTTCATTGCATACAAACGTCCTGTTTCAGGCATTTTCATGTTCGGGTGAGAAAGACAAAACTCTCCAATGTATGGATCCAAGGTAAATCCATTGACACCTTTTCCTGTGGTATAAACAAGCATGGTAGATGATCCGTAGAGTACATAGCCCGCTGCCACTTGTTGATCTCCTGCTTGGAGCATATCTTCCAAAGTGGCACTTTCACCTACCGCGCTTTTTCGGCGATAGATAGAGAAAATTGTTCCGATAGAAACATTTACGTCGATGTTAGAAGAACCATCCAATGGATCGAATAGCACTACGTATTTTCCTTTCTTTGAAAATTCCGTTTCGAATGCCATGAAATCATCGTTTTCTTCTGATGCAATTCCACACACTTCACCACCCGATTGGAACATGCGAATGAACTGATTGTCGGCAATCA
>JBFHGY010000461.1:0-3430 GCA_041582905.1 Crocinitomicaceae bacterium
GAAATCAATTGCGTTAACGGATAGTGAACATAATCAGGATTATTGATCCATTGTGCTATTTGATGTACCGAAATGCGTCCACGATTTCCTTCCAACAAACGAACCGAAGCACCCGAGTTGCGCGCAATTCCACCTCCTTCATATTTATAGACATGACTTTCTTTGTGCGTGATGACCTCTCCACCGGGCGTTACATGCACGTTAATCGCAATTTGATTCGTTTGAGTACCAGAAGAACAATAGAGTGCCGCTTCCATTCCAAATAAACGTGCCGCGTATTCCTGTAGTTCATTTACAGTTGGATCTTCTGCAAACACGTCGTCTCCAACAGGGGCAGACAACATGGCATCTCTCATGGCTTCGGATGGTTTAGTTACGGTATCACTTCGAAAATCGATCATTGTTCTAACTATTTATTTGGTGGCAAAAAATAATACTTCCGTAACAAAGTTTGTCCGCTTTTTCCGTTTTTTTGCTTCATGGAATATATCATTGTCGCTATTGCCGTATTAATTGGAGCCAGTCTTACCTTCTTTTCTGGTTTTGGTTTAGGGACCATCATGCTACCCGTTTTTGCACTCTTTTTTGATATTGAAGTGGCTGTTGGTGCCACCGCTATTGTGCATCTTTCCAATAACCTCTTTAAATTCCTATTGGTTCGAAAGTACATTCATTTGCAGACCTTTCTTCGCTTCGGAATCCCTGCTATGATCGCCGCAGTTTTTGGCGGACTTCTTCTCGCTGAAGTGACTGGGTATGCTCCCATTCACACCTATTCGATGGGTGAAAAAACCTTCGAAATGACCTACCTCAATATCATTGTTGGTTCCTTGATGATCTTCTTCGCCTGGTTTGATTTAAGTCCAAAATACAGCAACTTAAAAGTAGATGAGAAGCATTTGCCTTTGGGCGGATTACTCAGTGGATTTTTTGGTGGAGTTTCTGGACATCAAGGAGCTTTTCGAGCTGCGTTTTTATCGAAGTCGGGCTTAGACAAAAAACAATTTGTTGGAACCTCCAACGCAATATCATTAGTGATTGACATTTCCCGTATCCCTGTCTACTTGGGATTATTCTCTATTGGCGCTTCAAAAAAAATCAATCTGGCAGCTTCGCTCTCTGACGGAAAGATGTTGCTCTTGGTAGGAATTGTATTTGCCTTCGTCGGCACCTTCGTCGGTAAGCGTTTGATCGAAAAAACAACCATCGTAGGCGTTCAGCGATTAGTCGGTGTGCTTTTGGTCGTGATGGGTGGCTTGATGATTGCGGGGATTCTTTGATAGATTGATAGATTGATAGATTGATAGATTGAATACTATGAATTTTAAACAAATAGTTATACCTCCGATCATCCTAAGCGTCGTATTTTTTCCCTTCTATTTTTGGATGCAAGGTGTGTCGGGTGGAGATCTTTTTGTTGGCTTGATCACATCGATTCTTCTAGTTGCGATGATACTTATCATCGGTTTGATCACCTTCTCCTGGAAGTGGAAAGACAAATTAAGCTACTTGATGGGACTATTCATCACCTGTCTCCTGTTCGCCCTTTATTATTGGACGTTGCTTTAGATATCGGTAATCTCTTGAGCCATTAAACAAACCGAAAAGTGATGTTCTTGAGACATCAGAAGATCGATTGTCACATCATTAGACAATCACGCTATTTTACAGTTGACATCTTCCCTTATCACGAAACGTTTGAAACCATTCACTTTTGAGAAGATCAAACGAATATTTCGAGACGAATTTTAGTACTTTCGCGCTTTATTACATTAACCAATAGCCAATGAAACACACAAGTACCACATTCATTTTAATTCTTTTTTTGTCCGTCTTTTGCTTAAACAGCTCAGCACAAACTCCTTCCAGTACAGCAACACTTGGAGTAACTTTACAATGCGCAGGCGGAACAAACAACCGAGCAGGTATCGCCTATAACCCTAACCAACAGTTCTATTACAGCATCAACGCTGGAGCTGGATCGTACCCAATTGAAACATTTTCAAGCACAGGAACACCTTTGGCGTCAATCGCTTCAGGATATAGTTACCGTGGATTGTGGTGGCATTCAGCAACGAATACGCTTGAAGGAAAAGTGTATAGCTCAGCTGGAATCGTTCATCAAAATTTAGACGCTAGCTTTTACCCATTAGGAACAGGTACCACAATTGTTACAGGTAGCGGTCCTGACATTCAGTCTTGTGGCGATTACGATTGGGTTGACGATGAAGTTTTGTATTACTTCAGCGGATCTATTTATCGATATGACAGATCTACACATACGCTTATTTCATCTGTTGCCATTACAGGTTTACCCGTTGCAACAGGAAATTTGAATAATAATACTGCAGCCTACACAGGCATTGCTGGAATGGAAGCAGGCGTTTATGATTACGTGAATAAAGCTTTCTACTTTATCAACAAAACAACAGGTGCTTACGTTGGTACATGCCAATTGCCTTCAACTGCTCCTGGCGCTAGTTCTTTCCAAATGGGGTTTGACAATGACTTGCTCTGGTTGTATAACACTGCTACGAGTCAATGGGAATCGTACAATGTCATTAACAACTGTGAAACACAGAACAGCATTACAGAAACGGCGTGTACGAGTTACACTTCACCAAGCGGAAACTACACATGGACTGTAAGCGATGTTTACACCGACACCATTCCAAACGCAGCTGGATGTGACAGTATCATTTCTATCGATCTTACAATCATTCCTGAAATGACAGGTATGGTGAACGATACTATTTGCTTCAATGGAAGTGTGATTGTGAACGGAAATACATACGATGCGCAAACACCAACAGGGACGGAAGTATTTACGAACGTTGGACCAAATGGTTGTGATTCTACAGTGACCATCAACCTTAGTGTTTTGCCAGCGATTGACCTTGCTGTTACCAACGTAGGAACAACGCTTACTTCAGACCAATCTGGGGCGACCTACCAATGGATCGATTGTGATAATAACACACAAATTTCAGGCGAAACGAATCAATCGTATACACCAACTGTAACAGGAAACTATGCTGTTGTTGTTACCATGAATAATTGCTCTGATACATCGGCATGTACTCTTGTTGATTTTACAGGAATCGAAGAATTGACAATTTCTGGAAAAGAGTTAATTATGATTATTGACTTAACAGGTCGTCAAACCGAATTTACTCCGAACACACCATTGATTTTTATCTACAGCGATGGAACACGTGAGCGTGTAATGGAAATTGAATAATTGAAATTGACCATCAATTGCAAAGCCCTTCAGAAATGGAGGGCTTTCTTTTTTGAAATGATTTCAGGCAAAAGTGCTATTCGATGAAACGTCTTTCGCGTTCGGGATCGCAGTGGATATCCTTTTTAGAGGAACGAGAAAAAGATATAAACGAAGAGCGCGTAAAAACGCCCTACTCATCAAAATTCA
>JBFHGY010000462.1:0-3430 GCA_041582905.1 Crocinitomicaceae bacterium
TACGGATCATAACTCAGTGTTTCTATGCTTTTATCGATTGGAAAAATAGTGGAAGTGTCTTCGAATTTCTTCAAAAGCATTTGAGCTACAGGTATTTCGGCTTCAGGGGCTTCTGTTAGCGACACACGAATGGTATCACCGAGGCCATCTTCCAAAAGTGCTCCAATTCCAACGGCGGATTTAATACGTCCGTCTTCACCATCTCCCGCCTCAGTTACTCCTAAATGAAGTGGATAATTCATACCTCCGGATTTCATAGTGGCCACGAGCAAGCGGTATGCCTGAACCATGACCAGGGTATTACTTGCTTTCATGGAAAGAACGAGGTTATGGTAGTCGTTTTTTCGACAAATACGAAGGAATTCCATAGCAGACTCTACCATACCTTCTGGAGTGTCTCCATATTTACTCAAAATGCGATCGGAAAGCGATCCATGATTCGTTCCAATGCGCATGGCAGTACCGTGTTCCTTACAAATTTCAACAAGAGGAGTAAATTTTTCCTCAATTCGATCTAATTCGGCTTGATAGGATTCCTCGGTATATGAATGCTCCTCGAATTTTTTCTTGTCAGCGTAGTTGCCAGGATTAACGCGCACCTTTTCTACGACTTTAGCTGCAATTTCTGCGGCGTTCGGAGTGAAGTGGATGTCCGCCACCAAGGGAGTAGCGTAACCTTGGGCATTAAGTTCACGTTTAATTTCTCTTAAGTTTTCTGCTTCTTTTTTGCTCGGAGCGGTTAACCTAACTATTTCGCAACCAACGTCTATCATGCGTTTCGACTCCTCAACGGACGCTTTCGTATCCATCGTATCCGTTGTCGTCATGGACTGAACACGCACAGGCGCCTCACCTCCCAAACGCAGTTTTCCAATCGATGCAACATGTGTGAGAAATCGTTTGCGATTAAGGAAATCTTCGCAATACGGAGGTAACTGATGATTTGACATTGTTCAATGTTTGTTGATAAAACTACAACAAAAGTACATAATAGCAGAGAGTAAATTTGGACTAGGAGTTTCAGATTATTCCCAAAAAAGAATAAAAGTATGCGGAAAATACGGTGTTACGATAGAATAAGCCGTACCTTTACAGTTCTTCATTAGATTAAAACTATGCAATTATCTCAAGTTAGATTCTCAAATTCAAAGAGTCAAACAAATCCAGAACAAGAGGAGTTCTACAAAGTTCTTAGAAAAAGAGTAAACAGTTATTTCAAGGAAAACGGCATTTCACGCCACGCGAATGCGAATATGGTTGTGAAAACAATTTTCATGATTTCCTTGTATGTAGTACCATTTGTACTCATGCTTACCCTGTTTGAATCGACAGGATTAGTTCTGTTGATGTGGGTGCTTATGGGATTCGGAATGGCCGGTATCGGACTTTCGATCATGCACGATGCAAATCATAATGCCTACTCCAAACACAATAGAGTGAATTGGTTGTTAGGAAAATTGCTGATTCCAATTGGAGGAAGTGATGTGAACTGGAGAATCCAGCACAACGTACTTCACCATACTTACACGAATGTTACGGGAATGGACGAGGATATCGATACAGGTATTTTGATGCGTTTTTCTCCGAATCAGAAATTATTGAAAGGTCACAAACTTCAGCATGTTTACGCATGGTTCCTCTACGGATTCATGACAATCATGTGGTTTGTTTCGAAGGATTACGCACAATTGGCGCGTTACAAAAAGAAAGATTTATTGAAAACACAAGGAGTGTCATTTGGTAGTATGTTAACATCGATTATTATTTCGAAAGTATTCTACCTAGGTGTTTTCTTGGTTCTACCGATGATTTTCTCTTCGTTGCCATGGTGGGGAACCATTCTTGGATTCTTCATGATGCACTTTATCGCAGGTTTAACGCTCGCGATGATTTTCCAACCAGCTCACGTAATCCCATCTTCGAACTTCCCAATGCCGGATAAAACGGGTAACATTGAGTCAGATTGGGCTGTAAGCCAATTGATGAACACGGCCAATTTCGCACCGAAATCTACATGGTTCTCATGGTATGTTGGAGGCTTGAATTATCAAGTGGAGCATCACTTGTTCCCAAATATTTGTCACGTACACTATCGTAAGATTTCTCATATCGTTCGTGAAACAGCATTTGAGTACAATCTTCCTTATTATTCGTATAAAACATTTGCAGATGCTTTGTTTGAGCATGGAAAGATGCTTTACCGTTTGGGAAGAAAAGAACCTAAAGTGGCTGTAGCAAAGGCGAAATAATGAACATCGAGTCGTTTAGAGAATACTGTTTGTCTAAACCAGGAACGACGGAAGGATTTCCTTTTAATGAAACCGCACTGGTCTTTAAAGTGCAAGGCAAGATGTTTGCCCTTACGAATGTGGACGATTTTCAATCGGTTAATTTGAAATGTGATCCAGAAGAGGCTGTGCAGTTACGTGAAACATATCAAGGTGTTCAACCTGGATATCACATGAGCAAAAAGCACTGGAATACGGTTTCTGTGAATTCCGATGTGCCGGAGGGCTTGTTTATCGAGTTGATCGATCATTCGTATGACCTCGTGGTAAAATCACTCACCAAAAAGTTACGCGATGAGTTGCAGAATGGATAAATTCGTTTGGAGTGTCCGTTTAGCTAAAACACGTTCTCAAGCGGCCGAAGCTATTTCTAAAGGGAAAATCAGGTTGGATAATCAACATGTGAAGCCTGCGCGGACGGTTAATCTAGGTGACACCATTCAAGTAATGAGGAACACAGCAACCTTTTCGTACAAAGTGATTCAGCTGTTGGATAAAAGAGTAGGGGCTAAATTGGTTCCAGACTATCTTATTGATATTACCCCACCAGAAGAGTTCGAAAAATTGAAGTTATATCAGGCTGCCCAGCGAACATATCGCGAACATGGAACGGGAAAACCATCGAAAAAGGATAGAAGAGATCTCGATTCTTTCCTAGATGAGTGGCAAGATGATTAATTTATCTCTCTCAAAAACAACGAGTTAAAAATTTTTTCACTTTTTGTTGTAACTTTTGTTTGGCTTGTAGGTCTTACAACCAAAACAGAAGATATGAAAGCACTATACGCATTAATCGCATTTTTATTCCTCGCGCTTTTTTCACAAGCTCAAGTAGAGGAAACAACGCCACCACCACCACCGCCGCCAGCTCCAGAAGCTCCGTCTGAAAAGGAAATTGATACAATGAGAATGAAGTTTGGTAAAACACAAGTTCTCGTGATCAGCGAAGAAGGCGAAGAGTCAGATGTTCAAGTGACCGTGGATGGTGAAAGAGTAGACATCGAAGAAGAGCCACACAAACCCAAAAAAAGTGAAGCGCACTGGGCAGGTTTGGACTTTGGTTTCAATGTATTGTTAGACGAAAACAGAGAGAATACCTTTGCGGATAATCCTTACTGGAAAAACGATGCAGCGAAGTCTCA
>JBFHGY010000463.1:0-3420 GCA_041582905.1 Crocinitomicaceae bacterium
ATGTGCACGCATCGGTGCGGTACATTCTGTTGTTTTTGCTGGGTTCTCGGCAACGGCTCTCGCGACAAGAATCAATGACAGTGATTGTAAAATGGTGATCACATCCGACGGATCCTACCGCGGTTCAAAAACCATCGATTTGAAATCCATCGTAGATGAAGCCTTAGAAGATTGTCCAGGTGTGAATACAGTATTGGTTGCCAAACGAATCAATTCTGATATCAATATGATCAACAATCGCGATGAGTGGTTGCAGCCTTTGCTGGATGAAGCATCTGATGACTGTCCAATCGAAGTGATGGATGCGGAAGATCCCTTATTTATTCTATATACATCTGGATCTACGGGAATGCCGAAAGGAATGGTACATACCACGGCTGGATATATGGTGCAAACGGCGTATTCATTTAAGAATGTATTCCAATACCGGAATGACGACATTTACTGGTGTACGGCTGATATCGGTTGGATCACAGGACACAGCTATATTGTCTACGGGCCTTTGTCGAATGGTGCTACAACGGTGATGTTTGAAGGGGTTCCAAGTTACCCTGACTGCGGCCGTTTCTGGGAGATTGTTGAGAAACATAAAGTGAATCAGTTCTATACCGCTCCTACGGCAATTCGTGCGTTGGCGAAAGAAAATCTTGACTTCGTCAACAAATACGATCTTTCTTCGTTGAAAGTCTTAGGTTCTGTTGGAGAACCAATCAATGAAGAGGCATGGCACTGGTACAATGACAATGTTGGGAAAAAGAAAAGTCCTATCGTTGATACATGGTGGCAAACGGAAACAGGATCAATCATGATTTCACCTATTCCGTATGTGACACCGACCATTCCTACTTATGCAAGTCTACCTCTTCCGGGAATTCAGCCGGCATTGATGGACGAGAACGGAAAGGAAATTTCAGGTAACCAAGTAGACGGACGTCTGTGTATTAAATTCCCATGGCCATCAATGGCGAGAACCATCTGGGGAAATCACCAGCGCTACAGAGAAACCTACTTCTCTGCATTTGAGGGGAAATACTTTACAGGAGACGGAGCACTGCGCGATGCTGTGGGGTACTACCGAATTACAGGACGTGTGGACGATGTAATCATCGTATCAGGACACAACCTTGGAACGGCACCAATTGAAGATGCCATCAATGAGCACCCAGCAGTTGCAGAATCGGCAATTGTTGGTTTTCCTCATGATATCAAAGGAAATGCGTTGTACGGGTATATCATCCTGAAAGAAACAGGAGAAGGAAGAGATCATGACAACTTACGCAAGGAAATCAATCAGATTATTACAGAACATGTTGGTCCGATCGCGAAGCTCGATAAAATCCAATTTACCAGCGGATTACCAAAAACGCGATCTGGAAAAATCATGCGTCGAATCTTGCGCAAAATTGCTTGCAAGGAAACATCGAACTTAGGAGATACGTCTACTTTATTGAATCCAGAAGTGGTTCAAGAGATAATGGATAATGCTCTTTAGCAGGATATAAATTGAAAAAGAACGCCAGACTGATGAGTTTGGCGTTTTTTTATGAGGTGAAATGTGGTAGCTTGCAGTCAACAAAGCAAAGTGAATTTTTGTCACACCTTCCACTTCATTTTTAACATTCATTTACACTCAAACTGACAAAGTTTCATTCTTCCTGAAATGGAATACAACTTGTTGATAATGCCGTGAGTAAGATTGAGAGTTGATGCGAACTTAAAGCGGTCAGACTCGCTCTCTCAGGACTTATAATTTTGTATGAATAACATCAGCTTAAAGCAAGATCAACTCTTGCACAAGTGGAAATAATAGAATGAAACATGGGAACTTTAATCAGATTTAATCGCACTTTACCACTTTTCGAACGATCCATTGAAAGTATTCTCAATGATGGATTCTTTAATTCATTTGATACGAACATGCACGATTTGGGTGATCGCTATGTGTTACAGGTTGCTGTTCCAGGCATGAGTAAAGAAGATCTCACGATCCAATTAAATGGGAATGTACTGCGTGTTCAAGGAGAAAAACAATCAAAAAATAGCCATTCAACACGTCAGTTTTCGGAATTCAGTAACGCGCGTTTTTCTCGATCATTTATTCTTCCAGAAGACACCGATCATGAAGCGATCACAGCGGAATGTCAAAATGGAATGCTGACTATCCAGTTCGGGAAGCACATGAATGGACAAAAAACAATACGCATCGTTATTAACGAAGGCAAGGAACCGAAGATAGGTTGGTGGCAAAAAATGAAAAGTTATTTCGATCGAAAGAAATAGTATGAATGGTTGATATTCGTTCGGACAATTCTGTGATTGAAGAGAGCTAAGTATGTCCTAATAAATGGGGCGAAAATGTTCTATGAATGTTAAAGTTAAATGCCATAAATCCGTATCTTCACGTTTGATATGAACATGAATCAAGCAGAACAAAATCGTTTGTACATAGACGACACGGGATTCGAAAGCTTGCTTTCTGAATCGGTGCAGGGACACTCGTTTGTGCACTGGACACCTATCGAAGTAATCAAAGTTGCGGTGGATTGGTTAGGTACGAATAAGGATAATCGTATATTAGATATAGGCTCAGGTGTAGGGAAGTTTTGTTTGATGGGAGCCTTACATGGCAATGCCCATTTCACTGGAGTTGAACTCAGAGAAAACCTCTACCAAGAAGCGCAAAAACTGAAGAGCCAACTTGATTTGTCAAATGTGGAGTTCATTCACGGAGATGTCAAGGATATCAACTTTAAGAGTTATACCTCCTTCTATTTTTACAATCCGTTTTGTGAACACATAGCTGTTTCAGGAGCCATCGATGATCAAATTCCGTTTGATGAGAATACTTTTTACGCATACCAAGACTTAGTGGAACAGCAATTAAAGGAGACACCAAAAGGCACCAAGCTCGTCAAATATTGCTCACCCGAATTAGAAATATCGGTGGATTTTGACTTACACGAAATGTACTTTGACGGGCAATTACAATTGTGGATCAAGAATTAGGTTTCACATTCAACAATCCACTTAACTCAACAAATCCTGTCGTACACTCAATACCACGGCTCGCATCCAAACCAAACTACTATATTCGTGGAGGTAGATTGAAAATTCGCAAGGAAAATCCGAATAAACCCCGTTCGTATGCGCTTTATGCGTTATATTAAACGTGTGACCAAATGAATTTCAGCGAACTTTTGAACGTAACTTTTACTCAATGATGCGAATACTTCGCAAAACAGTGGTGAAATTAGACATTAAACAATCGTGAACTATTGTTTCAGACATGATTGAGTGAAGGAAATTTTATTATTTTTGGCTAAATTAAAAACTTAGAATTCGATTAAATTAATCTTTTAGAACATGAAAAAAGTAGTTAGTTCTTTGGTGATTGCGGCAGCAATGACTTTTGGTTTTGCA
>JBFHGY010000464.1:0-3419 GCA_041582905.1 Crocinitomicaceae bacterium
ATGGTTTTCCGCCTAAAAATACTAAATTTAAATCTACGATGGGTTTTCATTCTACTTGCTGCTGACTCACATGAATACTCATTTTTTTTGTCCTATCACTGATGAATTATATTGATATATCAATTCTTGCGATTAGTCTTACCGTCATACTCTCAGGAGTTTATGTGAACTTTCAGCGAAAGTCAGACGAAGGAGATAAGCTGAAAGTAGCTACGGACAAAACCTTGCTAATTTTCCGTGTAGCAGTTCCTTTATCATTGGTTGCTAGTGTTATTTTTTATTTTTTGGGTTGGGGAGATCTTGGTCTAAATGAAGGCGTCTACATCGGTTATGGTCTTGTGGTAATTGGATTAGCCACTCGCTGGTATGCCATTTACAGCTTAGGACGTTCGTTTCAGGTGAATGTCACCATCATGAAAGGACAACAATTGATGAAAGAAGGCATTTACAAATGGGTGCGACATCCAAGCTACTCGGGACTTCTTCTCTACTACATAGGATTAGGACTCGTGATGCATAACTACATTAGTCTGTCTATTCTGATTGTCGGACCATTCTTCGCCGTTGCCATGCGCATACCAAAAGAAGAATCGTTTTTGGCGGATCACTTTGGAAAAGAATACCTCGATTATTGTAAATCTTCGCGTCGCTTAATTCCATTTCTTTACTAAGCTTTGAAAGAACAGTTGAACACATATCAGTCATCAGGCATGCACACGCGTCCAAAATTGAATCGTTTGCTGAGCGCTCTTTCTCTCAACAAAGAATTTATTCGTGGAGAAGGTGGAGGATTGTTCTATTTGGATGAAAACACGAAAGAAGTGCGTGTGAGCGATTTCATTGGAGGATACGGTTCCTTGTTATTGGGACATCATCATCCCGAATTGAAAAAAAGGGCGGTTGAATTGATCAGTCAACACGTTCCCAATCACACTCAGCTTTCATCCAAACCATCTGTTGATGCTTTATCGCAGTTCATTTCGGAGGAAATTGGACATTATTCGGGACAAACGTACATCACGACGTTGGCCAACTCAGGAGCGGAAGTGGTAGAAGCGGCGATCAAACATGCACGACTGAATTTCAGCAAAAACAAAGACAAATTGCTGGACAGGCTGCATCGAGAGCTACATGGGATCAATCATTATTTTGAAACGAACGATCAACCTTTCCTTGCAGCATCAAGTGAAGAAACCTTTACGGATTTTGATTCCTTTCGGGACAGCTGCATTCGGGACTTTCACGAAGTTTTCAATGAAATAACTCCGAAGTTACTTGCCCTGCAACAGTCATTTCACGGAAAGACTACGGGAGCATTGAATCTGACATCTAACGTCCAATTTCGAGACGGATTTCAAACGAACGAACAAGAGAAGTCTCAGGTGATATTTATCGAACCGAATGAAGATCAGTTTGAGTCGACCTTGCTTTCCTTGTTTCGAACGGTGCATTTCCCCAAGTTAACAAATGGAATTGTTTCAATGGAAGCTTCCTCCGTTTTGATGTGTTTGGGAGTGATCGTAGAACCCATCCAGGGAGAAGGTGGAATTCGTCCGGTTCCCTTAAAATTCCTATCCTTTTTACGCGAACGTACTCGTAATGTAAACATTCCCCTCATCTTCGATGAAATCCAATGTGGATCGTACAGAACAGGAACTTTTGCCCATTCGCTGCAAACTGGAATTTTCGCTGATTACTATCTATTTAGCAAGTCCTTTGGTGGAGGAATGGTAAAAAATGCGGCGCTCGTGATTGACAAAAAACACTATCACGAAGGATTCGGAGTGGTTCATACATCAACCTATTCAGATGATTCGTACTCAGCCGAACTCTCTCTAAAGGCATTGCACATTGCCAAATCGGAAACGGAAAGCATACAGCGCCAAGGTCAATTCGTGGAAAACTGCTTGCGAAATGTTCAGCAAAAATTTCCAAAAGTGGTGAAGGAAGTCCGTGGAGCTGGACTGATGTGGGGAGTTGAGTTTTTCGATTTGGATGTCAGTGAGAATTACAGTTTTCAAATGTTCTCCCGATCGGGATACCTCAACTATCTCTACTGTTCGTATTTGCTCAACCAATGGAACATTCGAATCGCTCCTACTCTATCCGATCCGCACACGCTGCGCGTCCTCCCGAGTATTTTCGTAACCGAAGAAGAACTTACGCACTTTCAATCGGCACTGGAAGCCTTAGCACACATTATTTACTATCGAGATTTCTATAAACTGATCGAACATCTCCTGCCGAAAGAAGAACGCGATTTACGTCCCCTCGCCGACTTTGGACAGGGAACGGTTATTATCGATGTGGATGAAAGCGTGACGCATTCCGTTGGATTTATTTCTCATTACATCAATGAAAATGGTGTGAAAGATGGCGATCCAAGCATGAGCGTTCTATCCAATGAAACAATCAACCAGCTTCTTGAATCCGTTTTGGAAATATCAAGTCCGATTCTGCTTCATGCGCGAAAAATGGAAGGAACAAGTGGTAAATCCGTCAATACGTATTTCGCAGGAATGCTCTTCACAGCTTCAATGGCGCGGGAGATGATGAACAGAAATCTATACACTCAATACGCTGATCTTTGTAACGATGCCGTTGATTTCCTTCACGAAACGTTCAATTGCTCACTGGTTGGGTTGGGACAGTATTCATCGGTGATCACCAAAAATGGGAAAGCCATTCGCAATCCAAATGTGTTTGTGACCACAGGAAACAGCTATACGGTGGGAATTGGCGTTCAAGCAATCAAAGAGGAAATTGCCGAACGAATTCAAGCCGAAACACCATTGACTTTGGGCGTTCTTGGTGCTGCTGGAAATATTTGTTCAACCTACGTAAAATGTTTCCTCCCCTATTTTTCAAAAATGGTGTTGAAAGGAAGCGATTCAACAGGAGGAAAGTTGAAAACACTTCGTTTTCTTCGCGAGTTGATTCACTACATTCTTTCGGAAATGATCTCCAATAGCGATGCGCGATCATCGGTGATTCATCCAAAAACCTATGATCTTTTTGCCCGTTCGGTGACCTATCAAGGATTAACATCGGGACAATTTGCCTTGAATGATCTATCCCTTGCCGAAAAACTCATGGATGAACTCGGAAATGATTTTCCGTTTCATGTCATTGATACCTTGGAAGAACTCGTGCAATGCGACGTAACCGTTGTTGCGACGAATCACCCCAAACCCTTTTTGTACAGTCGATATTTTGCCGATCATTCAATTGTGTATGACATTTCTGTTCCTCTCAATAGCACCGACGAACTGATTCAAAATACACGAAACATTAAGGTGATCATGGGAGGAGTTGTTGAACTACCTTTCGAGCAAACGATCACCATGCGTGCTTATCCGCTCGGAAAAGGAGAAGCATTTGCCTGTATTTCAGAAACCATTCTACTCGGTCTGGAAGAG
>JBFHGY010000465.1:0-3412 GCA_041582905.1 Crocinitomicaceae bacterium
TCTACCACGGTTGATCAGGAATTATGTCAACCGATCCCATTGGATCTAACAGCGTACACAAATGGTACAGCGAATAACTTCATTTGGTCCACAAATAGCAATTTTACGGACACGCTGAATACAAACCTTCAGGATTCAGTGCTAAGTATCACGCCTTCTGGCCCAATAACCTACTACGTAGAAGTCAGCAATGGAGGATGTTCGCTGGTGGATAGCGTCGTCGTTGATTTCATCGGTTCTTCGCTCATTCTATCCGCCAACGATTCCATTTGTGCGGGTGAATCCACACAAATTACTGCACAGAGTACCAATCCAGCGATAACTTTCACGTATACCTGGGCTCCCGATTCTGTTATTCAGGGGGCAAACACAGGAAGCACGATTACGGTCACGCCGTTGGAGACGCAATATATTGTCGTTACAGCATCCAGCGCGACGGGTTGTGTTGTTCAAGATTCCATTCAGATTTTTGTGGGGAATATTCCAAATGGTGTAGTCGAGGCCACCGCATCTGAATACCTTGTGGCAGCAGGCTCAAGTGTTACCTTGAATGGTGCTCCGAACGGATATTCGTATTCATGGACGCCAACTACGGGGCTTGCGAGTCCAAATTCGCAATCAACAAGTGCTTTTATCGAGGAAACGACATTATTCACCTTAAACGTATCGGATGGAATTTGCACCAAGTCGGACACGGTGTTAGTCAAGGTGTTCGAATTCATTTGTGATGATCCTTTTGTGTACGTTCCGAATGCGTTTTCTCCGAATGGAGATAATGAAAACGATGTGTTATACGTTCGTGGAAATCTCGTGAAAGAAATGGTGTTCCGCGTGTATGATCGTTGGGGAGAGTTGGTTTTTGAATCGTTCGATCGATCTCAAGGTTGGGATGGAACGTTCCGAGGAAAGGAACTCGACCCAGATACCTACGACTATTACTTAAAAGTCACGTGTGTGGATGATTATGAATCAATCATTAAAGGGAATGTGACCTTGATGAGGTAGGTAAGTCAATAGAAAGTTGATGGTAGAGAGTATTGATTTTAGTGATCATGTACGCAAGCGTCCTGGAATGTACTTGGGTAGCACTGGAAGTTCAGGAGTGATTGAATTACTAAAGGGGCTTGTTGCGGACTGCATGGAAGTTTCCCAAGCCGATAGTTATTTTTTCAAGATCATGTTCCTCGCAGAAAATAAGTACTCAATTGTGATAGAAGCATCGACAGCACTTGATCGTTTTATGCATAAACTCGAAGACGATGATTTTATTGAGAATTTTCATTTGAAAGTATGTAAGATATTATCCGTTGATTTTGAATTGACTGCAAAGGAAGATGGCAGGATGCACTTAACTTTCAAGTTGGATGACTCTATTTTTACGGAAGACATTGATTATATTGAATTTTCTGAAGTTTTTACACTTTGGGCATGTTTGAATAAAACCGCAAATGTTTTCGTGATCGATAAAAGAAATGATTTCATAAATCAAAACTATTTTAGTTTTCCTGAGGGTGTTAAATACTTTTACGACCGATTATCGAAAAAAGCGATTGGTGAACCAAAGTTTAAAATTTCATTCGACGGCAGAATTAATGAAAGAGAATATCAAATTTATCTTGGTTACAGGACAGACTGGTATCCGGAACCAGTAATTGCTTCATTTGCAAATGATGTTCAAACTTTTTGTGGTGGTTCTCTGATAAATGGGATAATGAAAGGGTTGGCTAGTGGCTGTAGGAAATATGCGAAAGACAATAAGCTGGATGATCTTAAGATAAGAAAGAAAAAACTCTCAAATGGTCTGATAGTTGTTGCTACAGTGCGAGCGAAAGGATTAAAGTACGGTGGAAGTTTCCGTGAGTTTCTGGATAGTCCCGAAGTTGAGAAGGATGTGAGAACAGTGATTAAAAGACTGACGTTGGAATATTTTTGTGAACACGAAGAAGTGACAGACAGATTTCTTTCGCGATTTAATGAAAGAGATCTATTAAGTAGAATACTGTAATTTTATAAATGTATGTTGAAGAATTTATTACTGTTTTTGTCATTTCAAATCTTGTTTGTGTCTTCATTTGCTCAAACAAATCAAACCAAGCAAGCGTATTCCGATGCGATTTCATTTCGCGTGTTCCATAAAACAGGTCACGTAGAACAATTGGTAAATCAAATAGAGTTCGTTCTCTACAAAGACTCAACAGTTGTGCGATTTTGGGATCAAGATGAATCCTACAAAGAGTCTCGAACAATATCCATTAATCGAAGTTTAATTCCGGAGATCGAGCAATTTGAGAATGAGATTTCGGAACATCCTTTGGACGGAAAGGACGATATATATAGTATTGAATTTGATGATTCGAACGCTGAAATGCGCTATCAGTTAACACAAAAGGAGGCCGATGTTTTGACCCAATGGTTTCAAGAATTGAGCAAGTAGCCATAATTCCTTCAATAAAGATTCCTGATTCAGTCGAAGGAGGATTCATCGATCTTTCAATTTTTCAATCTCTTTGTCTTTAAATCTTTCTATAACGGTTCTTGATTCAGTCAAAGGACAATCTTTCTCAAAAATGATTAGCTTCGTGAAAAGTCGAAAAACGAGCTATGAAAAAAGTCATTACGAAACAATCGCAAGCATTTTTAGAAAATTATTTGAACAACCCATCACCAACAGGTTTTGAATCTGGTGGACAAAAAATGTGGTTGGACTACGTTCGTCCGTACATCGATGAGTATTTCACGGATAACTACGGAACCGTTGTCGGAGTAATCAACCCGAAGGCAAAATATAAAGTAGTCATTGAGGCACACGCAGACGAGATTTCGTGGTTTGTGCATTACATCACAAAAGATGGATTTGTTTACTTGAGAAGAAATGGAGGTTCCGATCACATGATTGCACCTTCAAAACGAGTGAACATTCACACAGATAACGGCATTGTAAAAGCAATTTTCGGTTGGCCAGCCATTCACACACGTCACAAGAAAGATCCTACGCCAGCAATGGAGAATATTTTCCTCGACTGTGGATGTTCTTCCAAAGAAGAAGTAGAGAAAATGGGAGTTCACGTTGGGTGTGTTGCAACATTCGAGGATGAATTCATCACTTTAAATGAAAACCGATACTGCGGAAGAGCACTCGACAATCGCATGGGTGGATTCATGATTGCAGAGGTAGCACGACTTCTCAAAAAAGAAAAAATCGAACTTCCATTCGGATTGTATATTGTGAATGCAGTTCAAGAAGAAGTGGGATTACGTGGTGCGCAGATGATTGCCCAAAAGATTAAACCAGACGTGGCCATCGTAACGGATGTGTGTCATGACACCAATACACCACTGATCAACAAGATTGAACAGGGAGATTTGAAATCAGGAGACGGCCCAGTGTTGACGTACGGTCCTGCCGTTCAAA
>JBFHGY010000466.1:0-3403 GCA_041582905.1 Crocinitomicaceae bacterium
CAACGCAAAGAGGTAACAAATTTGGAGTACCGCACTTTTCTCTTTGATTTATTGATCCAGGATCGGAAAGAGGAGTTTCTCCGTGCAGCACCCAATCAAACATTTTGGACAAGTCTGCTTGCCGATTCTCTCATCGATTTTCAAAACAACTACTTTTCCAACCATCAATACAATGATTTTCCCGTAGTAAACGTGTCGAAGGAAGGAGCAGAAATGTACTGCAGATGGATAACGACGGAAACGAATAAAACACGAAAATCTGACTTCATTAATGATGTAAGAATCCCACAAATTCTTGAATGGTCTCTCGCTGCATCCAATTTAGGAAAGCAAAGCACATATCCCTGGGAAAATGAAAACTTGATCAACAACGAAGCGTTTAATGCCAACTTCAACCTGAAGGAATACAACGGACCTTTGGAAGAAATCAAACAGAAAACACACATCGGTCATAGCGCTCGAACCACTTTTGAATATACAAACGGATTGATGATTGCTTCGGTAAAAACGTACGAGCCCAACCAGCTGGGATTGTATAACATGAGCGGAAATGTCGCCGAAATCGTCTCTACAGATTTGCTTCCTGATTCATTTGATTTTCAACCATTAGATAACGATCAAATTGTTACCTGTGGAGGAAGTTGGATGAGTGCTTCCGATGAATTAAAGGTGTATAATTCCCATATTTCCAACAATATCAATGGACATCCTTCTATTGGATTCAGAGTTGTGATTACATACCTAGCCAACTAACCCAAACAAGATGCCCTCTAGGAAACCTGTTGAGGGCATTTTTTGTTGATTTTTTTCCAAACTTCAACACTGCCTTTTTCGTAATTTTGCCTAATGTTTGGGAAGTTTAAATACCATATTCTGCTCCACCTCATCATTCTTATGTGGGGATTTACCGGCATTTTGGGTAAGCTCATTAACCTTCCCCCGCTTCCCATTGTATGGTATCGCGTGCTGATTGCAGCTGTTTCTTTAGCCCTTATTTTGCCGCTCATGAAACGCTCGTTAAAGATCAATTCCTTGCGAGAATTTCTCATGCTCGCTGCTGTTGGAGTGGTGGTAATGCTCCATTGGGTAACCTTCTACATCTCCATTGATTTGTCCACTGCGTCTCTCGGAATTTTATGTTTGTCGACAACAACCATTCATGTTTCTTGGCTAGAACCCTTGGTGATGAAACGGCGGTTATCCTGGACAGAAGTCATTATGGGACTCGTTGTTATTTACGGTATTTATTTCGTTTCGGAAGATTTTAGCGCCCAAGATTACGAAGCGTTAGCGTACGGTTTATTTTCTGCGCTCATGGCTGCTGTTTTCTCCGTAATGAATGGAAAACTGGCACAAACCATGGCTCCTTCGAAAATCACCTTCTACGAAATGTTAGTGGGTGGGGTTTTTCTCACGGCTGTTCTCTTCTTCCGAGGAGAATTTACTCCCGAGTTATTTCAACTTTCCACATCAGACGTCCTTTGGCTACTTTTCCTTGGACTTCTCTGTACATCCTTCGCCTTTTTAGTTACTGTGGAACTCGTAAAACGATTGGGTGCCTTCACTGTTTCTCTCAGTATTAACATGGAACCCGTGTATACCATTTTGCTGGCCATTGTGATCTTAAATGAGAACAAAATCATGGGAACGCAATTTTACATTGGTTCCTTCATCATCGTAGCCGTTGTGATTGCCAACGCTGTTATCAAACGAATCATGCGACGAAAGCAACGCCAGGCTCTTGAGCTCAATCCGGAATAACTTCTTCCTTTCACAGTGAGAATAAATGGGTTAAATCATTCTTCTTTTTTGTGTAAACTTCGGTTTTTACCCTATTTGTTGTTGAAATCTCTCGATATTTCCCGTTTTTCAGTTCGTTAATTTTGCTTATTATTATATTTGTTACGTTAGACTGCAAAACCGAAAATTAGAACCCGATTTTATGAAACCGAAAAATTTTATTGTTCCTCACGATTTTACTGAAGTAGCAGATGTCGCTTTGGAACATGCAATAGCTACAGCCAAACCGCTAGGAGCAGAAATTTACCTACTTCACGTTGTAGGAAAAAATAAAGATATCAGCGCAGCTGAAACAAAACTCAAAGACCTCATTTCGAAGCGATCTGACGATGTAAAGTTGATTCCTTCGGTTCGTGTAGGAAATATTTTTGAAGATATCGGTGATTTTGCAGCTGAGCATCACGCTGAATTAATTTTCATGGGTACGCATGGAACACATGGGTGGCAACACTTGACAGGAATGAACGCCTTGAAAGTAATTACACACTCTACCACTCCTTTTGTTGTTGTTCAAGAGAAAACACCAAAAGAAACAGGTTACGAGGATATCGTAGTTCCGTTAGATTTGAACAAAGAAACAAAGCAAAAATTGGCAATTGTTGCGAATATTGCGACGTACTTTAACTCGAAGGTACACGTAATTACTCCTGAAGAATCGGATGAATTCTTGAATCATCAGGTGAAAGCAAACATTCAATTCGCGAAGAAATATTTCTCTGAGCGTGATATTGAAGTAACAGCAACTATTGTTTCGAGCGGAGGCTTCGATAAAGCAGTAGTAAAACATGCTGTGAGCATTGATGCCGATTTGATTGCTATCATGAACTTGAATAAGAACAATATGTTGGGTGTATTGACTGCAAGTCACGAAGAATACATCATCACAAACGACGCTCAAATTCCAGCATTGATTGTGAACCCAATTGAAGGATTGAATACTTTATCTGTTGATTTCAACGGTTAAACCCAATCATTTAAGAATAATGAAACGACCCGTTGACCTCATGGTTGATGGGTTTTTTGTTTCATTCGGTAATAGGATAAGGCTTCTTTTTAGGCGTCCATTTCCCATCGATAATCTCCAATTCCGTCAGATAAGAAATGCCTCTGCTGATCGCTCGTTTGATTATCGGAAATTTTCGTTTCAGAAGATTGATTACAACTCAACAATGAATTCATCACGCTAAAACAAAGTAAAAGGTGATTTTTAATCATTGTATTCATTCTTCGCCAAGCGTTCTTGTACTTCCTTCAGGTTTTGCTTTTTCTTCTTCTTACGCGTCTTAATAGCTGTCTTCGTGAAGTATTTATGCTTCTTCAGAAACACAACTTGGATCTCATCCCATTGGCGATCACTTTGAATCTTTCCATGCTCTTTCAATTCACGTCGAAGCTTATCCGCAATTTCATGGAAATCGTCTCGTCCCAGATAATCCAAATCGGCATCACAAATAATTTCTTCGAGCAGATTTTTCGGTTTGTGTGGAATTTCCGTGACGTAAATCAACTCTTTGATGCGCTCGATATGCGTATCTGTATATCCGTATTTCGGTAATATTTCTCCAGCTAATCGCACTCCAATGGGTTCATTTTTATCGTACTG